>NZ_JAOWFM010000054.1:0-280187 GCF_030333655.1 Citrobacter sp. CK180
GATGCCAAGAGTGGCCTGACCCACAGCCTAGTCACCACCGCGGCCAACGAGCATGACCTCAATCAGCTGGGTAATCTGCTGCATGGAGAGGAGCAATTTGTCTCAGCCGATGCCGGCTACCAAGGGGCGCCACAGCGCGAGGAGCTGGCCGAGGTGGATGTGGACTGGCTGATCGCCGAGCGCCCCGGCAAGGTAAGAACCTTGAAACAGCATCCACGCAAGAACAAAACGGCCATCAACATCGAATACATGAAAGCCAGCATCCGGGCCAAGGTGGAGCACCCATTTCGCATCATCAAGCGACAGTTCGGCTTCGTGAAAGCCAGATACAAGGGGTTGCTGAAAAACGATAACCAACTGGCGATGTTATTCACGCTGGCCAACCTGTTTCGGGCGGACCAAATGATACGTCAGTGGGAGAGATCTCACTAAAAACTGGGGATAACGCCTTAAATGGCGAAGAAACGGTCTAAATAGGCTGATTCAAGGCATTTACGGGAGAAAAAATCGGCTCAAACATGAAGAAATGAAATGACTGAGTCAGCCGAGAAGAATTTCCCCACTTATTCGCACCTTCCCTAATAAATAAGCATCTTTTCATTTTGGTCGTAGCTATAAAGAGTTAATTTTTGTTTCTATTTACGTCTTTGGGCGTACTGGAATTCAGGGCTTTTTCACGACATGCTTCTTTTACCCATGCAGAAAAATTGCTGGTTTTTTCCTTCGCCATCACTTGCTCTATTTGTTTCAGCAAACTGTATGAAAAACGGATGTTTTTTATCACTGTTTTGCCTGTAAAGTTCTTTATCGACATAAGGTGCTTCTCGCAACTAATTCACATCACTGTTACTTTCGCGTAACTACGCATGAAGGGAATTGATTTACATCAATGAAATCAACGGTGATGATGGCGAGGTTTCCTGGTTGTGAATTGCGTCGCAACAAAGAATGCCTTAGCGATACCACATTGAAGAGTGGGGTTGTTCAGTGACTATTCTCTATTTTTTAATGCCTGGAATCTTTTCAAGATGTGCGATAATGATAATCAGATTGATTTTATTGGGTAATTCATATTGTGAGGGTAGATATTTATTAATTAATATCCGTGTGTTTTTGGGCTGTTTATACTCACAAAAAGATAAGCAAGCGCCGCATACGGAGTGTATGGACGCTTGCTGTATTATTAGAACTGATAGTTTAAAGACATCCAGTAGTTGCGACCAGGAATAACGTATCCGGTCGTTGACTGCGCAGTCTGGAAATAATCACCGGCATAGGTGCTGGAACGGCCAGATTGATATAATTTGACGTCGCTAAAGTCTTTATCCAGCACGTTATTGACGGCGGTATTCAGGGTTAAATCTTTAGTCAGTTTATAAGATAATCCCATATCCAGCACTGTCCATGCTTTTAGATTTGCGCCTTTGTCATCATACACTTTCTGCTGTACCGCACTGAGATTGTCATAGGTCTGAGTAAAGCGGGGCGCTTTACCGCGATAGCGGGCGCTTAGCCAGGTATTTAAATCATCTGTCGCCTGCCAGTTAACGCGGGCATTTGCCATATGTTTTGGTGTATAGCTGAGTGGTGCGCCTTTATTATCTCCATCTTTCTGTTTGCTCTGAGTATAGGTATAGTTGAGCGACAGACTCAAATTATCCAACCAGAGCGGGAACGATGTTGCAAATTCGACACCATCGGTACGCGCTTTTCCGCTATTGGTATAGCTACTGGTATTGTCATCAATCGAATAAGAAACAATTTTATTGCGATATTCAGTGTAGAATCCGGTTATATTGGCATTGAACCCATTGCTATTATCGTAATAAAGTCCGGTTTCATAACTGGTGCTTTCTTCAGGTTTTAAATCTGGATTACCGACGGTATTGATTGTTCCTTGACCAGAAACACCGCTGATGCCGTTATGTAACTGGCTAAGAGAAGGCGCTTTATAACCGGTTGTGATTCCCCCTTTGAGCGTCCATTCATCTGTCATATCCCAGACCAGATAGCCACGAGGACTGAAATGACCGCCGAATACGTCGTTATGTTCATAGCGACTCCCTACGGTAAACGCCAGAGAATCCAGGATATGCCACTCATCTTCAAGGTAAGTCGCCCAGCTTTTTTGATGGAACTTTTCACCTGAACTGGCCAGAACGACACCATCTTTCATTCGTGCGTCCCAGTATTCGCCACCCACCGTCAGTAAATGTGATTCTCCCAGCGGCGTGAGAAGCACCGAGTTGAGAATAACATTGGTATTTTTCAGTTCACGATCGTCACCCGCTCTCCAGGCTTGATCGGGCGTCAGAGCGGAGGAAACCAACTGCCGTCCTTTGTTTTCTGTCTCATTCCAGTTAAGAGACGATTTCCATGTACCAAACGTTAAGGCGGTGTCATGTCCTAACGTCACTTTATTGCGCTCATAGCGGAGCGTTTTATCATATCCGCCCGTGAGGCTACCAAGCTGACCGTCGCTGTTATCATAACGCTGTCTGGATGTGTCGAGATCCATCCATAGCGTATTGTTTGCGCTGGCTTTCCAGTCAAATCTCGCGCCGATGTTGTAGTTTTGCGACTCAGTGGGATAAGGAACGCGTGTTTCTGCGGTGTCGCTCAG
Source organism: Citrobacter sp. CK180 (assembly GCF_030333655.1). Lineage (NCBI taxonomy): Bacteria > Pseudomonadati > Pseudomonadota > Gammaproteobacteria > Enterobacterales > Enterobacteriaceae > Citrobacter > Citrobacter sp. CK180. The sequence goes on from NZ_JAOWFM010000054.1 coordinate 2,624, forward strand.
TGATGTAATGCTGGAGCCTTGTCGCTGGGTTGTGCTTCCACGAACCTGCATATCCAGCGAGCCAGGCACCAGGGGACCGCTTGACCAGAAATTTGCGGTTGTGCTGTTTCCCCACTTATTACTTTCCTGTAGGTTCACTCCCGTATTAATGGCCGTGCTCCACTTATCGGTGCTTTTTTTGGTAATAATATTCACCACGCCGCCAATGGCGTCTGACCCATAAAGTGTAGACATGGGCCCGCGTATAACCTCTATACGTTCAATGGCTGAAAGTGGAGGCATAAAACTGGTATTCATTGCAGAAAAGCCATTCGGTGTTACATCCGATGTTCCATTCTGACGAATACCGTCAATAAGAATAAGGGTATAACTGGCAGGCATCCCACGAATACTTATTTCAAGCCCCCCTGTTTTTCCGGTACTGCTTTCAACGTCCACTCCCTCAACGGCCCTGAGAGCATCGCCAAGATCATTATATTTATTGGTCTGTAATTCTTGTTGTGAAATAACAGAAACACTGGCTGCCGCATTGGTGATTTTTTTCTCGTATCCCGATGCGGTGACGACCATAACATCTTCGGCAAAAACATTAAAACTTGTGGCGCCCAGACAAGATAAGACAAGTGAAGCGAGAGGTTTAATACGCATTATCGAACTTCCTTTGTTAAAAAAAAGCAAAGTCAATAAGATAATGCATGAAAATGATAATAAAAATAATTATCATTACACTTTTACATAAGTTGGCATTTATATGATTTTATTGAAATCAACAAGAATTATTGCAGGTTAAATTATTGCTATAAAAATAATTAATTGTCTCAGGAGAGGCGGCCTGCGACTGAAGATTTCCTGCTATGGTTAAGTATGTCAGGTTCATTTTTACTGATGGTGAACCAATGAAACAGCCGGAAAACGTCTATCAGAAAATTGAGGGGAGTCAGTGGCGACATGTCTGGATTGTCGGCGACCTCCACGGCTGTTTTTCGCAGTTGATGGAGAAACTACGACAGTGTCGGTTTGATCCGTGGCAGGATCTGCTGGTGTCGGTGGGGGATGTGATCGACCGTGGGCCTGACAGCTTGCGGTGTCTGGAACTTCTGCACAAACGGTGGGTGGTCGCCGTCAGAGGGAATCACGAGCAGATGGCGTTAGACGCGCTGGCCGCTTCGCAGTTGTCGTTATGGTTTATGAACGGCGGCGACTGGTATGCCGCATTGTCGGCAAACCAGCAGCGCCTGGCAAGAAAAGCGCTCGACGACTGTCAGCGTTTACCCTGGATTCTGGAATTGCACTGCCAGAACGGCATGCATGTTGTGGCGCATGCTGATTATCCGCATCAGGTCTATGCCTGGCAAAAAGAGGTGGATTTACACCAGGTGCTATGGCGTCGTTCCCGGTTGAGCGAGCGGCATGCGGGTCAGGGAAACGGCATTGCCGGGGCCGATCACTTCTGGTTTGGTCATACGCCGCTGCGTCATCGCGTTGATATCGATAATTTGCACTATATTGATACCGGCGCGGTATTTGGCGGGGAACTAACGTTGGTTCAACTTCAGTAATTAAAAATCACTGTACTGGCGAGCGGGTAGCCAGAAGCCGTCAATAAAGTCTTCGACCGGAAAACAGCCGCCGTGACGAATCCGCTGGTCGTCCATCGAATACAGGCACTGCTGCTCAGTATTGTAGATATCCACCACAATGTCCTCACAGCCGCCGTCCAGGTAGCAAACAAAAAGTACCAGTGCGAACATTCCATCCTCAAATTGTCCTGCCGTATCGATAGTGTAGGAGAGGTTGTCGCAAGGGGGAAAGGGCGAAATAAATAACCCGTCTGGCGACGGGTTCTTTTTGAGTCAGGCAAGACGCATGACCCAGGCATCGGACTTACGATCGTAACGGGTGCGGAATAGAACAGAGTGCTCTCCGTTTAAAATGGCGGGAATGCTGGTTTCATCATCCCAGGCATCCAGTTGCATACATAAATCTGGGTCGGATTTACAGGGAATGCTTAACGTTCGGTCCCCCGGCGATTCGCCATGTAACTCGGCATCGTCGATTTCAAAAGCGCCAATGCGCACACTGGTTTTCATCATCGTGCTCTCCGTTAGTTCGCTGATTGTGGTACGACCAGTTTGATCGCCCAAATTTCAGCGTAGCCAACTTCAGCAAAAGCGCCAGTAAAAAAGTGCGCTATTTTTGACCGCTTTCAGTCGTTACCAGTAAAGAGTTTGCCATCGCGAACCAGTTCGCGTGGGTAACTGTTCTTCAACCGGGAACCAATCCGTTTCGCCAGACCAATGGGCTGATGCTGGAACGTGACCAGCACATCATCGGCAGACGGCGCGGTTTGCGGGTAGATATCCCGCCCCCGATACCACTCTTCCGCCTCCTGATGAGACAGCTCGAATGCGTTGGCATGATGTGGATCGGCGAGGGCGATTACCGCTTCATGCTGCCAGCGATAACCTTTATTATGGCTTTCCGCCAGTTTTATGCCCAGGCGGGAAAAGCGGACTTTTCCGATCAGCGCTTCAATCTCTGCCGGGAATAACCACACCTCTTTATCTCGCTGCCAGAGGTGCAGGTTTTCTCCCCACTGAAGTCCACTGGTGTTAGCCGCCTGAGTGATTTGCGTCGCCTCACGCCCCTTCATCGGCGCGAACGGAAACTTGCCGACCTTATAGCCAGGCGCGGGAAGCGGGGGAATGGCTGCGGTTTTACGCAAACGGGCGACAAAGAAACCTTCGCAGTCGTAAATCTGCGGGAAAACGTGTAAAAAACCCTCTGCCGTCAGCGCACGCTCCGCCCCCGGGAACAGATCGCCTAAAGGCAAAAATTCAACCGCTTCCGGGTAGGTCTCTTTCAGCCACAAGCAGACGGACTCATTCTCCTCGCGATTTAGCGTGCAGGTGGAGTAGACCAGCGTACCGCCAGGGCGCAGAGCGTGAAATGCGCTGTCGATAAGTTCCCGCTGTGTGGCGGCAATATCCAGGTTGCTTTCGACAGACCAGTTTTTAAGCGCATCGGGATCTTTGCGCACCACGCCTTCACCTGAACAGGGCGCGTCCAGCAAGATAGCGTCGAATGTCTCCGGGAGCGCGGCGCCGAAGACGCGGCCATCAAAATGGGTCAGGGCAACATTACTGATCCCACAGCGGCTGATGTTGGCGTGCAGCACTTTGACCCGGCTGGCGGAGAATTCATTCGCCAGAATGGCGCCCTGATTATTCATCCGCGCGGCAATCTGGGTGGTTTTCGAACCCGGTGCGGCAGCAACATCCATAATGCGTTCCGGTGTATTCCCTTCAGCAAACAGCGCGGCGACCGGCAACATTGAGCTGGCTTCCTGAATATAAAACAGGCCGCTCAGATGTTCGGCGGTGCTGCCCAGCGGCAACGATTCTTCATCATCGCGTTCGATCCAGAAGCCTTCCTCGCACCAGGGAACAGGCGTCAGCGACCAGCCATAGAGCGCCGTCAGGGCAAGAAAGTCGGTCACAGAAATTTTTAGCGTATTCACGCGAATGCTGCGGCGTAACGGGCGCTGGCAGGCGGCGAGGAAATCGTCAAAAGAGAGTGTCGAAGGCATCGCTTCGCGCATTTGCGTCAGAAAGGCATCAGGGAAATAAACAGCGTGTTGAGCCACTTGGGTACCACCAGCAATAAAACAGGCGCGCAGTGTAGCATAAATGCTCCGGCGCGAGCACGCCGGAGCGGGGGAGTTAACGTGGCAGGGCGGTGCCCCATTCGCGCCACTCTTTCGGTTCACTTTCCAGCAGCAGGAAGTGTTTACCCGCCTGTGCTTTCGGCGCCAGCGGCGTCCCTGGCGGGGTTGCAAACGCGATGCCGCCGCGAATGAATTGATTGAAGGTGCCGGTTTTCACCACGCCGCCGGTCAGGCCAAAGTCCAGACTGTAGCCGGAGGCCAGCCAGAAGACGGAGTTATTACGCACCAGATGCTGATAACGCTGGCTGATGCGCATGGCAATCATCACGCGGTCAGACAGCGAACCCAGCGTCATGCCCGTTACCGTGCCCACTTCGATACCTCTGAACAGCACTGGCGTGCCGATGTTCAGCGAACCTGCCTCAGGAGCTTCCACGACGATGCTCAGACCATCGAGATAGCGCGAGTCGGAAATGGTTGCTTCCTGCAATTCGAAATCACGACGCGGATTGCCGCGTCCGGGCTCCACGTTAATGTAGGGCTGCAAAATCGTATCGAGATGCTCCACGCCCGCGGCGGAGATTTGCGGCGTGATCACCGAGAAACGCGTACCGCTTCGGGCAAAGGTCTGGACATACTCCGGGTAGAGCACCGCTTTCGCCTGAACCTCATTGCGCGCGGTAATCAGCTCCAGCGTCTGGATCTGGCCGATGTCGATGCCGAGATAACGAATCGGCATACCCGCCGCGAGTTTACCGGCGTCAAAGGCGTGCAGGGTGATTTGCCCACCCACCGCGCGGGCGGCGGTTTCCGAGGCGTAGAGTATTCGTTTGTCGCCTTTACGCTGGCTGGCGCTTGCGCCGCTCAGGTTATCGAAACTGATAGCGCCTTTCAGCGCACGCGACAGGGGAGAGGCCTGCACGGTCAGGCCGCTGCCGTTAAGCTGTACCTTCGCCCCGCCTTCCGCCCAGAATACGCTGTTGCTGGTTAACAGGTTGCGGTATTCCGGTTTGATATGCAGATCGATATCAAAGGCGTTAGCGCGTGGGCGCACGGTGATTACTTCACCTACCTCAAACTTACGGTACAGCACCACTGACCCCGTTTGTACATCCGGGAGCGTTTCAGCAGTGAGGCTCACCGTGGTCGTGGGGAGGTCGCTGAGGCTGTTTTCCACGGCCTTTTCCAGATTGGCGTACAGCGGGTAGCTGGATTTCATTTCGCCTTTTGTGCCGGGCAAAATACGAATGCCGCCGCTCACCCACTCGCTGGCGCTGGCGCCGAGAAACTCCACGCCGTCGAGACCGACTTTGATATCCACGCGACTGTTGACCACAAATTTGCTGTCACCCTGAATCAGGGCGCGATGTTGCGGATCGATAGCCACCGTGAACGCAACGCCTTTACTGGATAACTTACGTTCAATGACCTGGCCCACCTGCACGCCATGCAGAACCAGCGGTTGACCGGCGTCAATACCGTAGCTTTCCGGGGCGGTCAGGGTTAACGTCAGCGCATTTGGTTCATGGAGCAGGGCTTCTTCGCCAGGCACCACGACGAATTCACTGCGCGGTTCGCCTTCGCCTGGTACCAGTTCAAACGTTTTGCCGGTCAAAAGCGAACTGATACTGGCATCGCTCAGCGACAGCTTTGGACTGCGCAGCTCAATACGCGTCTTATCACGCAGGAGTGTTACCACGCTGGGGTCAACCGTCATTTCGCCCGTGACTTTCCCGCCGGGGTTGAGCGTTAATTTGGTGAGCTCGCCCACTTCAAGCCCCTGATACATCAGCGGCGTGGAGTCGGCTTTCAGGCCGTCGCCGCCGGGAAGTTCAAGTTTGACGATGACGCCGCGCTGGCTATGGGCTAAATCTTCGTAGAGGCCAAATGCGTCATCTGCGGTTGCAGGCTGCGAATCGTCGGGCGAGTCAAACGCGATTGCGCCATTTACCAGCGCCGCCAGACTCTCCAGCTTCACCTTCGCGCCGCTAAGGCTGACATCCGCATTGACGCCGGAGACATTCCAGAAACGGCTGCCTTTTTTCACCAGGCTGGTGAAGCGACGCTCAATCAGTACGTCAATGGTGACGCCCTGTTTGTTGGGATTGATGGCATAGTCATATACCCGACCCACCGGAATTTTGCGGAAATAGACCAGCGACCCGCTGTTAAGAGAGCCGAGGTCAGGCGCGTGAAGATGGATCATCAGGTCGCCGTTGTCCAGACGGTATTTCGGCTGGGTATCAAGCGCGACAAAGTGATCTTTCTCGGCTCCTTTGCCGGGCATCATGCCGATATAGTTCCCGCCGACCAGCGCGTCCAGACCCGAAACGCCCGCCAGCGACGCTTTTGGCGTCACCAGCCAGAACTGGGTCTCCTCGCGCAAGGCATCTTTCATGTTTGACTTAATACTGACGCGCACTTCTATCTTGCGCAGGTCTTTACTCAGGCTGATGTCCTGCACCGTACCCACTTCAACGCCCTGATAGCGCACTGGCGTCCGGCCCGGAACAATGCCATCCGCCGACATAAAGTCGATCGTCACGGTGTTGCCGCGATCTTCATAACTTCCCCAAATCAGCCAGCCTGCGATCATCAACGCGATAAACGGCAGCAGCCAAAAAGGGGAAATACGACGTTTTGTTTTTATCTGCGCTTCAGTCGGCGAAGCAGGCGTTTCCTGACTCATGTGCATCCCAAAGTAAGCGGCTATCCAGCCATTCCACTGCAAGAATAGTCAATATTACCGCTGCGCCGAAATAAAACGCAGCCGGTCCCATAGTAAAAGCGAGTATCTGATCGCGATTAATCAGCGACATCGTTAACGAAATAACAAAGAGATCCAGCATGGACCAACGGCCGATCCAGGTCACCATCCGCAGTAACAGGATGCGCGTACGCAGCCCTTGCTCACATTTGAAATGGATGCTGAGCAGCAGTGTAAACATCACAATAACTTTGGTAAATGGCACCAGAATACTGGCGATAAAGACCACGGCCGCCACGGCGATATTGCTGTTCGCCAGTGACATAATGCCCGACAAAATCGTGTCCTCCTGACGCCCGCCATTCACATAAATAATGGATATCGGCATCAGGTTTGCGGGCAGCAGCAGGACGACAGAGGCCAGCAGCGCCGCCCAGCATTTCTGTATGCTCTGATTTCTGCGCAGGCGTAGCGGGATATGGCAACGGGGGCAACGTCCCCGTGAGTCAGGATAACCGGTGAAGTGGCATCCGAGACAGACGCGAAGTTTTTCGTCCGGGCGTCGGGCGGGGCGTTGTGGGTAAAAGCGCTCCCAGAGTTGCTCCACATTGAGATGCGACAGCGTCAGAATACTGAGGATCACCAGCGCCACAAAGGCGTAAAGCCCCAGGCCGGGTTGCAGGAAGGCGTAATCCTGCACTTTGATCGAGGCGACCCCGATACCGACCAGATAAATGTCGAGCATCACCCACTCTTTGAGCCTCTCCAGCATCAGCAATACCGGACGCAGATTCATGCCGAGAATATTACCGAACCATAGATAAGCGATGGCGGTGACCAGAATTAACGGCGCGCCCGCCACGCAAAAGAGCACCATGGCGGCCGTAAGCGGATCGCCTTGCCTGGTCATCTGCCAGATGCCCTGCATCACGTTGGCGTCAATACGCACCCCTAACAGCCAGATACGCAATAGCGGTTCGCCCCAGGCAAAGGGCATCAGCAGCAGCATCGTAACGGCCAGCGCCGCCAGACGCGTCAGTGACCAGTCACGTCCATCGCGAATTTTGGCCTGGCAACGCGGGCAATATGCGCTCTGGTGCGATTGCATTTTCGGCAGGCTAAACAGCATGTCGCATTGGGGACAGCGCTGATAATGGGCGCGGGGCAACGCTTCACTGATAGACCAGACCGTTATTCTCTTTGTTGGCGTGAGTCGCGGGGTGTTCAGGGCCATGTATCGTGAATCAAAGTGTTAGATTAATGTAATCTTAACTCATGACGGGAATGATCTTGAGCATTAACGCATTTAATGCTTATTTTAATAGGCTGTAGTTTTAGAGTAAGACAACTAAGTGACTATATAATGAGCAAAACAGAGCTATACGCGGATCTTAACCGCGACTTTCAGGCAGTAATGGCAGGTGAAACCAGTTTTCTCGCTACCCTGGCAAATACCAGCGCGCTGCTGTTTGAGCGCCTTTCGGGCGTCAACTGGGCGGGGTTCTATCTGCTGGAAAACGACACGCTGGTGCTGGGGCCGTTCCAGGGGAAACTCGCCTGTGTGCGGATCCCGGTTGGACGCGGCGTCTGTGGTACGGCGGTCGCGCAGAACCAGGTGCAGCGCATCGAGGACGTTCATGCGTTTGACGGACACATCGCCTGCGATAGCGCCAGCAATGCTGAAATTGTGCTGCCTCTGACGGTAGACAATCAGATAATCGGCGTGCTGGACATTGATAGCACGGTATTTGGCCGCTTTACCGAAGAGGATGAGCAAGGCCTGCGTGAGCTTGTCGCGCGGCTTGAAACCGTGCTTGCAACGACGGATTACAAAAAATTCTTTGCGACCGTTGCAGGATAATCAACGGATAACGTAGCAATTACTGATGGCGTCATTATAATGACGCCTGTTCATGCCTGCGGCTTGTTGGCTACGTCCGTTGTAATCAGGAAATTTCATGGAAAATCAACCTAAGTTGAATAGCAGTAAAGAAGTTATCGCGTTTCTGGCCGAACGTTTTCCACAGTGTTTTAGTGCGGAAGGCGAAGCGCGCCCGCTGAAAATTGGCATTTTTCAGGATCTGGTAGAGCGTGTTGAGGGCGAAATGAACCTCAGCAAGACACAACTTCGTTCCGCTTTACGTCTTTATACTTCAAGCTGGCGTTACCTGTACGGCGTTAAGCCGGGCGCAACGCGTGTCGATCTCGACGGCAACCCTTGCGGTGAGCTGGATGAGCAGCACGTTGAACATGCGCGTAAGCAGCTTGAAGAAGCGAAAGCACGCGTCCAGGCGCAACGTGCGGAACAGCAGGCGAAAAAACGCGAAGCTGCCGCTGCGGCAGGCGAAAAAGAAGACGCTCCGCGCCGTGAGCGTAAACCGCGTCCTGCGCCACGTCGTAAAGAGACGACTCCGCGTACTCCTCGCGCTGAAAAACCGGCGGCTAAAGCACCACGCGCACCACGCGAAGAACAGCATACCCCGGTGTCTGATATTTCAGCGCTGACGGTAGGGCAGTCACTGAAGGTGAAAGCAGGCAACAATGCGATGGATGCCACCGTATTAGAAGTCACCAAAGATGGCGTCCGTGTGCAGCTGAATTCGGGTATGTCTTTGATTGTACGCGCAGAACACCTGGTGTTCTGAAACGGAGGCCAGGCCTGGCATGAACACTTTTTTTAGGCTTACCGCGTTAGCTGGCTTGCTTGCAATAGCAGGCCAGTCCTTCGCCGTCGATGACATTACGCGCGCCGATCAAATTCCCGTTCTGAAGGAAGAAACGCAGCATGCGACCGTGAGTGAGCGCGTGACTTCGCGTTTTACACGTTCCCACTATCGTCAGTTCAATCTGGATCAGGCGTTTTCGGCAAAGATTTTCGATCGCTATCTTAATCTGCTCGACTACAGCCACAATGTGCTGCTGGCGAGTGATGTGGAGCAGTTTGCGAAAAGCAAAACTGTCCTCGGCGATGAGCTGCGTACAGGTAAACTGGATGTCTTCTATGACCTCTATAACCTGGCGCAAAAACGCCGTTTCGAACGTTATCAGTACGCGTTAAGCGTGCTGGAACGCCCGATGGATTTCACCGGTAACGACACGTTTAACCTTGACCGCAGCAAAGCGCCCTGGCCGAAAAATGAGGCTGAGCTGAACGCGTTGTGGGATGGCAAGGTGAAATTCGACGAACTTAGCCTGAAGCTGACGGGCAAGAACGATAAAGAAATTCGCGAAACGCTGACGCGTCGTTACAAATCTGCGATTCGCCGTCTGGCGCAAACCAACAGTGAAGACGTGTTCTCACTGGCGATGACCGCATTTGCGCGCGAAATCGACCCGCATACTAACTACCTTTCTCCGCGAAATACCGAACAGTTCAATACTGAAATGAGCCTGTCTCTGGAAGGTATCGGCGCGGTTCTGCAAATGGACGATGACTACACGGTCATCAACTCGATGGTTGCCGGCGGCCCGGCGGCAAAAAGCAAGGCGATAAGCGTAGGCGATCGCATTGTAGGCGTAGGCCAGACGGGGAAAGGAATGGTTGATGTGATTGGCTGGCGTCTTGATGACGTGGTGGCGCTGATCAAAGGGCCAAAAGGCAGCAAAGTTCGTCTTGAAATTCTGCCTGCCGGTAAGGGCACGAAAACGCGAACCATTACGCTGACGCGCGAACGCATTCGTCTTGAAGACCGCGCCGTTAAAATGACGGTGAAAACGGTCGGTAAAGAGAAAGTCGGCGTGCTGGATATTCCGGGGTTCTATGTGGGGCTGACGGATGACGTCAAAGTCCAGCTACAGAAACTGGAAAAACAGAACGTGAGCAGCATTGTTATCGATCTGCGCACCAACGGCGGCGGCGCGCTGACCGAAGCGGTTTCGCTGTCCGGTCTGTTTATCCCGTCTGGCCCGGTTGTTCAGGTTCGTGACAACAACGGTAAAGTGCGTGAAGACGCCGATACCGATGGCGTGGTGTATTACAAAGGCCCGCTGGTGGTACTGGTCGATCGCTTCAGCGCATCCGCGTCGGAGATTTTTGCCGCGGCGATGCAGGATTACGGGCGCGCATTGATTGTTGGTGAACCGACTTTCGGTAAAGGCACCGTACAGCAGTACCGCTCCCTGAACCGTATTTATGATCAGATGCTGCGTCCTGAATGGCCTGCGCTGGGCTCCGTGCAGTACACCATTCAGAAATTCTACCGTGTTAACGGCGGCAGCACGCAGCGTAAAGGCGTCACGCCGGATATCGTCATGCCGACGGGGAATGAAGAGACGGAAACCGGCGAGAAGTTTGAAGACAACGCCTTGCCGTGGGACAGCATTGATGCGGCAACGTACGTGAAGTCAGATGATTTAACGCCGTTTGGCCCGGAACTGCTGAAAGAGCATAACGCGCGCATCGCGAACGATCCTGAGTTCCAGTACATCCTGAAGGACATTGCCCGTTTTAACGCGATGAAAGATAAGCGTAATATCGCTTCTCTCAATTTCGCCCAGCGCGAAAAAGAGAATAACGAAGACGATGCCCTGCGTCTGGCGCGTATCAACGATCGGTTTAAACGTGAAGGCAAGCCGCTTCTGAAGAAACTGGACGATCTGCCGAAGGATTATAAAGAGCCGGATCCGTATCTGGATGAAACGGTACGGATAGCGCTGGATCTGGCGCATCTTGAGAAAGAGAAGCCCGCGGAGCAACCCGCAACCAGCAAATAGCGTCAAGCAGGCACAAGAAATTGTGCCTGTTTTTTTAACAAGCGCATTAAGCCGTCAGTCTTATGCAACAAAATGTAAAGTTGTGTCTTTCTGGTGACTTACCGCCCGCAGATGCTTGAAAATAGCCACAAGACCCATACGATGTGGGTATCGCATAGTGCGTTTTGTTAAGTTGAGGTTAAAAGAAAATTATGATGCGAATCGCGCTCTTCCTGCTGACGAACCTGGCCGTGATGGTCGTTTTCGGGCTGGTGCTGAGCCTGACAGGGATACAGTCAAGCAGCGTACAAGGCTTGCTGATTATGGCGCTGCTGTTTGGTTTTGGTGGTTCCTTCATTTCGCTGCTGATGTCCAAATGGATGGCGTTAAAGTCCGTGGGTGGGGAAGTCATTGAGCAACCGCGTAATGAAAGAGAACGCTGGCTGATGAACACGGTGGCGACGCAGGCGCGTCAGGCCGGAATCGCTATGCCGCAGGTGGCTATCTATCATGCGCCGGATATCAACGCGTTTGCGACCGGCGCGCGCCGTGATGCATCGCTGGTTGCGGTGAGCACCGGCTTGCTGCAAAACATGAGCCCGGATGAAGCCGAAGCCGTTATCGCGCATGAGATCAGCCACATCGCTAATGGCGATATGGTCACCATGACGCTGATTCAGGGGGTTGTGAACACCTTTGTGATCTTCATCTCGCGTATTATCGCGCAGATCGCCGCGGGCTTCCTCGGTGGAAACCGTGATGAGGGTGAAAGCAGCAACGGCAACCCAATGATCTATTTCGCGGTGGCGATGGTTCTTGAACTGGTGTTCGGAATACTGGCAAGCATTATCACCATGTGGTTCTCACGTCACCGTGAATTCCATGCGGACGCCGGTTCTGCGAAGCTTGTCGGTCGTGAAAAGATGATTGCCGCGTTGCAGCGCCTGAAAACCAGCTATGAGCCGCAGGAAGCCAACAGCATGATGGCGTTCTGCATCAACGGCAAGTCGAAGTCACTGAGCGAGTTGTTCATGACTCACCCGCCGCTGGATAAGCGTATTGAAGCGCTGCGTAGCGGCGAGTACCTGAAGTAAGGCGGTATGCCTGGCATTCTAAAAAAGCGCATCAGATGATGCGCTTTTTTTTACGCCACGGAGCGGGGTTGAGTGATGCGCAAACCGCTGATAATGGCGGCTACGGTCGCCAGGATGCCCGCCGTCATCAGGGAAATATGCGTACCGTTGTCCGCAAACTGATTCAACATGAGCGCAACCAGCGCCGCGCCGGTACTCTGGCCCAGAAGACGCGCCGTGCCCAGCATCCCGCTGGCCCCTCCGCTGCGATCGCGTGGCGCAGAGGTGATAATCGTGTGGTTATTGGGCGACTGGAATAAGCCAAAACCGGCTCCGCAAAGGATCATCGGCCAGATGATACTGATATCTGACGGCGAGGCTGGCAGCAGCATCAGCGCAAAAAGTCCTGTGGCCATAATTATCAGTCCTGACGCGCCCAGCAGCCCGGCATGAACCCGTTCAATTAAATAGCCCGCCAGCGGCGCCATCACCATTGTCGCCAGCGGCCAGGGCGTCAGCAATAACCCGGTCTCGACTTCGCTACGCCCCAATACCGTTTGCAGATAGAAGGGAAGGGAAACCATCGCCAGCATCTGCGCGCAGAAAGAGCAAATACTGGTGCAGATCGACAGAGAAAAGAGCGGAATACGCAGTAAGTCAATCGGTAACAAAGGCACCGGGAGTGAGAGCTGGCGGCGAATGAAGAAGAAACCGACGACAAGCATAACCGCCAGTTCTGCGCCAATCAGCGTTAAAGGTTGCCCCTGTGCGAATCCGCTGAGAGCGGTGATCAGCAAGCCGAAGGTTAAGGCGTTCATCACTGCGCTGGGCAAGTCGAAGCGCGGTTTGGCGCTACGAGCGCTGTTTGGGGGTAAGAAACGCATAGCCAACAGCAATGCGATAATGCCTAACGGAACGTTAATCAGGAATAGCCATTTCCATGACGCTATCGACAGGATTGCTGCCGCAATGGTCGGCCCCGCAGCCGAAGACACCGCGACGATGAAGGAGTTGATGCCCATTCCGCGCCCAAGGTGGCGTTGCGGATAGATAAGCCGGATCAGCGCCGTGTTCACGCTCATCAGCGCGGCGCCGCCAAACCCCTGCGCGACGCGTGCAAGCGTCAGCATTTCCAGGGAGTCCGACAGCGCGCAGAACAGCGACGAAAACAGGAAAATGACCAGGCCGTATTTATAGATGCGTCGATAGCCGAACATGTCTCCCAGAAATGAGAGCGATAAGAGAGAAACCACGATCGCGATTTGGTAGGCGTTAACAACCCAGATCGATCGGGCGGCGGACGCCTGGAGATCGGTTGCAATGGTAGGGAGCGCGACATTCGCGATTGCGCCATCCAGCACGGCCATCGAGATACCAATAATGATGGTTAAAATGGCGCCGTAACGCTGGGGTAATGGCAGGCCATCGGCCTGGATTTTGTCCATAGAGAGTCAATATCTTTCGGGGGATTATGATCAGAGTAATGATTTTAGCATTGATATCGCGGGGTTATGTCGCAGATTTGTAACTAAGTAAGCAAAGATGGATTGCGACCGCCATGACGTGAAATTATAATAAAAACCGGTTCTGATTTTTATAAAACACTCGCAATGAGGTGATAAATGGCTATCGCAGATCTGGATAAACAACCTGATTCTGTTTCTTCTGTGCTGAAGGTTTTTGGCATTCTGCAAGCGCTGGGTGAAGAGCGCGAAATAGGGATCACCGAGCTGTCGCAACGTGTCATGATGTCAAAAAGCACCGTTTATCGCTTTTTACAAACGATGAAAACGCTGGGTTATGTCGCGCAGGAAGGTGAATCTGAAAAATATTCGCTGACCCTGAAATTGTTTGAGCTGGGCGCCCGTGCGCTGCAAAACGTTGATCTGATCCGTAGCGCTGATATTCAGATGCGTGAAATTTCCCGTCTGACCAAAGAGACAATTCACCTCGGTGCGCTGGATGAAGACAGCATTGTCTACATTCATAAAATCGACTCCATGTACAATTTGCGCATGTATTCCCGCATTGGCCGCCGTAACCCACTGTACAGCACCGCAATCGGTAAAGTGCTGCTGGCATGGCGTGATCGTGATGAAGTCAAACAGATACTGGATGGCGTGGAGTACAAGCGTAGCACCGCGCGCACGATTACCAGCACCGAGGCGTTACTGCCGATGCTGGATCAGGTGCGCGAGCAGGGGTACGGCGAAGATAACGAAGAGCAGGAAGAAGGTCTGCGCTGTATTGGCGTGCCGGTGTTCGACCGTTTTGGCGTGGTGATCGCCGGTCTGAGCATTTCGTTCCCGACGCTGCGTTTCTCCGAAGAACGTCTGCATGAGTATGTCGCTATGCTGCACACGGCAGCGCGTAAAATCTCTGAGCAGATGGGTTACAACGACTATCCATTCTGAGCCGAGCGCGCCCTGAGCCGTTCAGAAGCCAGCCGGTAGAAGATACCTGCTGGCTTTTTTATTGCCCTGAAAAGGGGCGGGAGAGTGGTTTCTCCCGCTAAAAAACGCATTAAAAAGGCATAACCACGTTATGCCTGATATTTATGCAGATGAATGGATGTGATGCCAGATTAGCCGTTATCGACCACCACGGCGCTTTTTCTGAATACAGGACAGTCTGACAGACCAATGATGCCGCTGTCAGTATGGACATATTGCGCTGTACTGGTGCCGCGAGCGGTCAGATATTGACATTGCAGACCCAGACCGGCGGCGTTCTCCTTGCTGCCAATCAGAACCCCATAGCCACTGAGCAATAAACCAATCCATACCAGAGCAATCAAAACAATCGCGCGAATGATCAAACGCATTACTACCTCTTTTCTTTTTTTGGTTAGAATAAGGGTAGCCTGAACGCCCACTGAAACAAGTGTATCATTCCTAAAAGTATATAATGTCGCTCCAGTTAGTTCCGGTTTAGATAACGCGTGGTAATTTGATGGCATAAGATGTGGATGCGGAGAGCGGAGTGAAAAAGTTTCGGTGGGTAATCCTGATTATTGTTGCGTTGGTATGTCTGCTGCTGTGGGCGCAGGTGTTCAACATAATGTGCGATCAGGATGTACAATTTTTCAACGGAATTTGTGCCATCAATAAATTTATCCCCTGGTGATAGCATTTTTACAACAGTTGATTACCTTCCCGTGTAGCAGTGGTAAAATACGGCGTCTACATTGAGGTGGTAACATGAACGAAGTTCTGAATTCTGGCGTACTGACTTTTACGTCTTTGATTGTATCGGTGGTGGTTCTGATTGTCGGGCTGGTCCTGTGGTTTTTTGTGAACCGGGCAAGTTCAAGAACAAATGAGCAGATTGAGCTGCTTGAAGCGCTGCTGGATCAGCAAAAGCGGCAAAATGCCTTGCTACGCCGTCTGTGCGAAGCTAACGAGCCTGAAAAAGTTGCTGAGGCCGAGTCTGAAGCGAAACCTCAGGAAGAGGATGACGATATCATCCGTCTGGTCGCTGAACGGTAACGACAAGCAGAGACAGGATGCGCGTCTGCCAGCCATTCCTTCAGGTAGGCCCATCCTGTTTTCATTAATGTAACCCTGTGTATACCAGGTCTGTTATTTCATTGATCATTTAATGCTTTAACTTAATCTCTCCTTAAATATATTTATCCATACGCTAATAATGTGATTATGTGGCTTTTGTGATAGCGATCGTTTTTATTAATAGCGAAACGTTTCTCTCACTTTTTTTGTGCATTGTCATCATTCTTTCATTATTTTGGTGCACAACCAAAGCACGTATTGGCTATCAGTGAAACGGATGAAAAATGGTCGAATACTTCGCATTTTTAAACAATATTGGTTTTTTTGCGTTGTGACAATTTATGCATTACAAAGCATAAAAAGTGATATCTGTTTACCGTATCGATAAGATCAACGCATGACCTGGAACAACCGAAGTTATTGAGCTATGGTAGAAAAGCCGCTGTACGGGCGTAAGCCTGTCGAAAGGCGCCTGGAGAAGCGAGAATATATCGTCGGGAACTGTGCCGCATAACTGTGCAGTTGATCTTTGATATCTCTCTGGATTTGTGCGACTGATCGAGACACGTTTAAAAATGGCTTGCCATAATTAACGTTGTATGTGATAACACGTTTTGGGTTAAACGAGGTACAGTTCTGTTTATGTGTGGCATTTTCAGTAAAGAAGTCCTGAGTAAACACGTTGACGTTGAATACCGCTTCTCTGCCGAACCTTATATTAGTGCCTCAAGCAGTAATGTCTCAGTTTTATCTATGTTATGCCTGCGGGCGAAGAAAACACTCTAAGGAATTTTGCAAATGGCAAAGATTAAAGGTCAAGTTAAGTGGTTCAACGAGTCTAAAGGTTTTGGCTTCATTACTCCGGCTGATGGCAGCAAAGATGTGTTCGTACACTTCTCCGCTATCCAGGGTAACGGCTTCAAAACTCTGGCTGAAGGCCAGAACGTTGAGTTCGAAATTCAGGACGGCCAGAAAGGTCCGGCTGCTGTTAACGTAACAGCTATCTGATCGACACCACTGATTTGAAGCGCCAAGGCGCATCAACCTCAGATATAAAGCCTCGCCAGTGCGGGGCTTTTTAATTCAGGTTCCTTCAAAATATTTCTGAATACACTCCTGTTAGCGCTTTGTTGCAAAGCCGCGATGTTCGTAGCATTGTTTTTCCCGCTTTCCCTCGTCAATTCCCGTTAAATCAATCACCTGAAAAACGACCTTGCTGGAGACCAGGTGAAAAAGAAAAGCGACGGCGCCGTGCGTAATTTTGCTCCTATCCGTTTTGCTCTGCTGTGCGTGGCGATTTTGCTGAGCATGGGGTTATTGCTGGGACGCGTGGCGTGGTTACAGATCATCACGCCGACAAATCTGGTTAAACAAGAGGACAGGCGTTCGTTACGTGAGGTCACCACGGCGTCGCCACGCGGCATGATTACCGACAGAGAAGGGCGTCCGTTAGCCGTTAGCGTGCCGGTCAATGCGGTCTGGGCCGACCCGAAGACGATCGTCAGTAAAGGCGGCGTGGGGTATAACCAACGCTGGCAGGCGCTGGCGCAAACGCTGCATCTTTCACTGGCTACGCTGGCTGAGCGGGTAAACAGCAATCCTGCCGGGCGGTTTATCTATCTGGCGCGCCAGATTTCGCCGCAGCAGGCCGAATGGATCGATAAGCTCAATCTTCCTGGCATTAATCTGCGTGAAGAGTCCCGGCGTTTTTATCCGGCAGGGCATGTGGCAGCCAACCTGATTGGCTTTACCAACATTGACGGGCAGGGGATTGAGGGGGTTGAGAAAAGTTTTAATACCCAACTGACGGGGAAACCCGGTTCCCGCCTTGTTCGTAAAGATAAGTTTGGTCATGTCATCGAGAACATAACCGAAACAAATCCTGTGCCGGCGCATGAGCTTCAGCTCAGTATTGATGAACGTCTACAGACTGTGACGGAGGATGCGCTGGATAACGCCGTCACCTGGAACAAAGCGGAGTCCGGTGCGGCGGTACTGATCAACATCGCGACGGGGGAAATTCTGTCGATGGCGAGCTTCCCGGACTTTAATCCGAATAACCGGGAAGGCGCCGTGCTGGATGATTTTCGCAACCGTGCCATCAGCGATACCTTTGAACCGGGTTCCACGGTCAAGCCGCTGGTGATCATGACGGCGCTTCAGCAGGGCATTGTCCAGCCCGACAGCGTGATTGATACGCATCCGTTTAATCTTGACGGCCACCGGATTCGTGACGTGGGGTATTACCCGGAGCTGAGTTTGACCGGAATCCTGCAAAAATCGAGTGATACCGGCGTGTCGCGTCTCTCGCTCGCTATGCCGGTTCAACGACTGCTGGATACGTATAAAGGCTTTGGCTTTGGGCAGTCTACGGGACTGGGACTCACCGGGGAGAGCAGCGGCTTACTGCCGCAGCGTCGTTACTGGAGCGATCTGGATCGGGCGACGTTTGCCTTCGGGTATGGTCTGATGGTGACGCCGCTCCAGCTGGCGCACGTATATGCCACCATCGGCAGTTTTGGTATCTACCGACCGCTTTCCATTACGCGTATCGATCCGCCCGTTGTGGGGACGCGTGTGATGCCCGCCGAACTGGTGCATCAGGTTGAGCATATGATGGAGAGCGTCGCGCTCCCCGGCGGGGGAGGAACCAAAGCCGCAGTCAGAGATTATCGCGTGGCGGTAAAAACCGGTACGGCGAAGAAAATCGGCGATGACGGTAAGTATGTCGATAAATACGTGGCCTATACGGCGGGCGTGGCTCCGGCCAGCGATCCGCAATTTGCGCTGGTGGTTGTGATTAACAATCCGCAAAACGGATCTTACTATGGCGGCGCGGTGTCGGCGCCGGTGTTCAGCCAGATTATGGGCGATGTTCTGCGCCTGGAAAACGTTAAACCGGACGGTATGCCCGCCGACTCCGACCACCTGTTAGTGATGCACGGCAACCGCCTGTCGTCCCCCTCGCTGTAAGTTATTTTCCCGGGGCGCAATTCGCGTTACACTTGCGCCCTAAAATTACCGGCCGGAGTTGTCATGTCGTTTTCTTGTCCCCTTTGTCATCAGCCACTTGCGCAGGTGAAAAACAGTTTTATCTGCCCACAACGGCATCAGTTTGATGTGGCGAAAGAGGGATACGTCAACCTGTTGCCCGTGCAGCATAAACGGTCACGGGACCCGGGCGACAGCGCCGAAATGATGCAGGCGCGTCGGGCATTCCTTGATGCCGGGCATTATCAGCCGTTGCGCGATGCCATCGTCAGGATACTTGCCGAACGGCTGGACGAGAATGCAACGTCGATTCTGGATATCGGCTGCGGTGAAGGGTATTACACACATGCCTTCGCCGAAACGCTGGCGTCAGGCACCACATTTGGTCTGGATGTCGCGAAAGTCGCCATTAAAGCGGCGGCGAAACGTTATCCGCAGGTGACGTTTTGTGTGGCGTCAAGCCATCGTCTGCCTTTCGCCGACGCCTCTATGGATGCGATTGTCAGGATTTATGCCCCCTGTAAGGCTGAAGAGTTAGCGCGAGTGGTAAAACCGGGTGGTTGGGTAATCACCGCTACGCCGGGGCCGCGCCATCTGATGGCGCTAAAAGGGCTGATCTATGATGAAGTGCGCTTACATGCCCCGCATACTGAGCAGCTTGAAGGGTTTACGTTGCAGCAAAGCATGGCGTTAGGGTATGAGATGCGGTTGAGCGGTAATGAGGCCGTTGCTTTGCTCCAGATGACGCCTTTCGCCTGGCGTGCAAAACCTGACGTATGGGAGCGGCTGGCGGCTTGCCAGCAGTTTGATTGCCAGACGGATTTCAGCCTTCACATCTGGCAACGTGAGCGTTAACCGTGGAAGTGTGTCCAGAGGATCTGGGCGCCGATACCGATAAGTACAGCCCCGCCAAGAATTTCCGCCCGTTTGCCGAGCAGCGGGCCGATAAAGCGCCCCACCATGATGCCCAGCGTGGACATGATTAACGTGGCACAGCCGATAGCCAGCGCGGTCGCAATAATGTTCACCTGCAAGAACGCCAGACCGACGCCAACGGCCATTGCATCCAGGCTGGTGGCGATAGCGGTAGTGACCAGCAGCCAAAAACTGTGGCGGCGTAACGGCTCGTCATCTTCGTCATTACCGCCACGAACGCCTTCGATAATCATACGAATCCCCAGAAACACCAGCAGGATGAACGCAACCCAGTGATTCCATTCCAGCACGAATTTACTGGCCAGCATGCCCAGCCCCCAGCCAATCAACGGGGTGATCGTTTCAACCGCGCCGAAAATAAGGCCGGTGCGCAGGGCTTCGGAGAATTTAGGTTTGTGTAGCGTGGCGCCTTTACCAATCGATGCCGCGAAAGCATCCATTGACATGCCGAAAGCGAGAAGAACAGTTGCGGTGATATTCATAACAGCGTCCTGACCGGGGTTCCATAAAACACATCACTGCCCCCAGCGAACATGCATACCTGAACATGGCGTTCATAAGCTATGCATAGCAGTTGATGTGCATATGGTCTCGCCTGACTGAAAATAGAGTGATATCAGTCCGTACGCGCCACGTTTTTCAACGAGTATGTTGACACGTACATTTCCTGAGTCTGGAAATCGGCTACTCCCCAAATGACGGCGCAACATTAACATATTTTGAGAATATAAAACAACAATGGAGAAATATTATTTGACTTCTAATTGAAAACGATTTTCATTTAGATTTAATTATCAATAAAACGTTAAAATAAATAACAAATCAGGCGGGATGAATATAGCCTTAGCTATGTTTTTTTGTTCGCGAATATACTTAAAACATAGTTCAGGCTATATCTGTAACTCATTGAGATGAAACAAGAAGCTTATATATTCTTTCCAGATCGTCGATATTTCGTACGCGAATAAGCAGGCGCCGTTGTTCTAATTGCATCACCAGTACGCCATCTTCCGATAAATTCATCTCTTTAATACGGTTATATTCTATCCAGACATTGGCGAAGAAAAAACCTTTCTGTTTGAAGATGATCCTGGGGGCGCGAACCCAAAAAATATAAAACCCCATCAGCGCCAGTGCACATAATAACCATGTGGTAATTTGCGCGCCGTGACTGGTAACGTTGTTGTAGATAAGAATGGCGACCAGGCCGACGAAGATAACGCTATCAACACGACCACGACGCAGCAGAGGCACTGCAAGCAGAGTGGGGCCGTTACGGCGGGGCATGATGAACTGATCGTAAATGGCGTAAGCCAGTAACGCGACAATAAAAAGAACCAGCACCAGGTCCGTGACAGTCATTAATCCTCCAGATAAAAAAACCGGGGCCAAAGGGCCCCGGTAGTGTACAACAGAATTACAGGCCCAGCAGGCCGCACGCGTAACCGGCGATACCGATGACGAAGAAGCCAACGATGATCCACAGCGGGTTCACTTTCTTACGCAACAGCCACATGCAGGCGAAGGTCAGCAGCAGCGGAACCAGACCCGGCATCAACTGATCGAGAATGGTCTGCACGGTGGTGACGTTTTCTTTACCCGTCTGGTCAGTGATGCGTGATACCACCAGCGGAATATTGACGTGCGTCCACTTGTTAACCAGCGCTCCCATGACAAACAGGCCGAGGATTGACGCCCCCTCAGTCAGTTTTTGCAGGAAGCCGCCGCCCATATCCTTAACGATATCGACGCCTTTACGGTAGCCGTAAGCCACGCCGTAGTAACGGGTCGCCAGACGCACCAGGTTAAACAGAATAAAGAACAGCAACGGCCCCAGCAGGCTGCCGCTCATCGCGATACCCGCGCCCAGCGCGGCGAATACCGGACGAACCGTACCCCAGAAGATCGGGTCGCCCACGCCTGCCAGCGGCCCCATCAGACCAACTTTGATACCGTTGATGGCACCATCGTCGATCTCCGCGCCGTTGGCGCGCTGTTCTTCCATCGCCAGCGTAACGCCCAGTACCGGAGCGGCAACGTAAGGATGGGTGTTGAAGAACTCCAGGTGACGTCTGATCGCCTGTTTACGCGCGTCGTTGTTTTCCGGGTACAGGCGTTTGATCGCCGGCACCATGGAGAAGCAGAAGCCCAGCGCCTGCATACGTTCGAAGTTCCATGACCCCTGGAACAGGTTAGAACGGATGAACACGCCACGAATATCACTCGGAGTGAGTTTTTTCTCAGTGGTAGTTTTAGTCATATCAACCATTTCGTTCACCTGTTAGTCCAGTTCGTTATCGAGATCGTTGTTACCAGCAGCCTGAGCTGGCGCACCGGCTACGCGGTTATATTTCGGGCTCAGTTGGATGTAGAGGATGGCCATTACCGCGCCAATTACGCCCAGAGCAACCAGGTTGAAGTTAGTGAATGCCGCAGTGACGAAGCCGAGGTAGAAGAACGGCATCAGATAGCCCGCACGCATCATGTTGATGACCATTGCGTAACCGACAACCACGATCATGCCGCCGGCGATGTTCAGACCGCTGGTCACGACTTCCGGGATCGCATTCAGCATGCCCTGAACTTCGCTGGTGCCGACAGAAATCGCCACGATAACCGCCGGAATCGCGATACGCATTGCCTGTAGGAACAGGGAGGATACGTGGATCCAGGACAGTGCCGTCAGGTTGCCGCTATCGGCCGCTTTATCCGCCGCGTGCTGGAATGCCACGGTGATGGTACGTACGATGATGGTCAGCACCTGACCTGCGGCCGCCAGTGGAATCGCCAGCGCGATACCTGCGCCAATGCCTTGATGACCGGCGATAACCAGCACGGTTGAAATAATGGAAGCCAGCGCGGCATCAGGCGCAACGGCAGCACCGATGTTCATCCAGCCAAGCGCGATCATTTCCAGGGTACCACCGATGATAATACCGGTTTTCATGTCCCCAAGAACGGCACCGATTAGCGTACAGGCCACCAATGGACGGTGGAACTGAAATTCATCAAGTACCGACTCCATACCCGCGATACATGCGACGATGAACACCAGCACAATCTGAAGAGTGGTAATCTCCATTGTACTTCTCCTATTGCTATACAGACTTAAGTGTGAATGCTAATTAAATGCCGGGTGGTTATTTCGCCACTTTGGCAATCAAATCCATCATTTTCAGTTTCTGATCGGTGGAAACTTTACGAACCTCAAGCTCGATACCGCGTTCGTTGAGCTTTTTAAAGGCGTCGATATCGGTCTCGTCGACGGAAACGGCGTTATTAACCTGCGTTTTACCCTGACGGAAAGCCATACCGCCAATGTTTACGGAAGTCACTTTCACGCCGCCTTCAACGATACGTTCCACATCGGTAGGGTTGGTGAACAGCAGCATCACACGTTCGCCTGCGTATTTCGGGTTGTTGTAGACACGAATCATCTTGGCAACGTCTACCACATGCGCCGTTACGCCCGGAGGTGCCACCTGTGTTAACAGCGTTTTACGTACGGTGTCCGCCGCTACTTCATCACTCACGACGATGATGCGGGTGACGTTGGTCTCTTTGGTCCAGCGGGTGGCGACCTGGCCGTGAATCAAACGGTCATCAATACGGGCGAGACCGATTACCATGTAATCGTTGGGTCCCATTGGTTTAGCGGGCGCCGCCGCTTTTGGCGCAGCAACCGGCGCCGGAGCGGCTTTTTCAACCGGTTTCGCTTTCAGCGCTTTCACGCCTTCACGACCGGTTTCTACCGCCAGAGCGACTAATTCGTCAAAGCTCGGATTGTCATCGCGGGCCATGAACGTTTCCACCAGCATCGGAATATTGACGCCAGCAATGACTTCATAGTGCTCTTTGTCGACGACAATACGGCTGGCAGCATTAAATGGACTGCCTCCCCATGTATCAACGAGAAACAGCACGCCTTTGCTGGTATCGAGTTTTGCCAACTGAGCGTTGTACTTTTCAATCAGCGTTTCGGCATTTTCGCCTGGAACGAAATCGATCCAGCCGACGTTTTCCTGCTCGCCTAACAGCATTTCTGCTGTTTTAAGTAACTGCTCTGCAGCCCAACCATGTGTGCCTATAACAATAGCAATGGTCACTTGCTACCTCCTTTATTATCGTTAACACATCAACGTGACAGATGTATTTTGAATCGCCGTCCGCACTCGAATCGATTCAGATAAGGGTTATAATGAAAAAACAGTTATTTCCGGGAATTATTTTAGATAGCGAAAAAAATATTTTATGTGATGAAGATCCGCAATTTAGCTTTCACATCAGAGAAATTTCGTAGTGTAAAATATCCCTGTAACATCTCATTGCAAAGGAAGGTAAATCTTTGCCAAAAAGACATTGTCTCTGTTATGTTTAGCTTCCGTTTAATTAGTAAGGAGTATAGGGCAGTAGCCCGCCGTATGGATCGTCACCGACGTCATTTCACTTTGAGGCCGTATCAGGCCTGTCTGTCTGGCTCTTTTGGCCGCAACCTTAATTCGCATATTGCTTTCTCGCCTGTTCGCTATTCCTTAAGCAGGAGCTTGTCATGGAATTCTTAATGGACCCCTCAATCTGGGCGGGTTTGCTCACGCTTGTTATCCTCGAAATTGTTCTGGGTATTGATAACCTGGTCTTTATCGCGATTCTGGCTGACAAGCTGCCGCCAAAGCAGCGTGATAAGGCGCGTCTTATCGGTTTGTCGCTGGCGCTGGTGATGCGCCTGGTCCTGCTGTCCATCATTTCGTGGATGGTGACCTTAACGAAACCGCTCTTTACCGTCTGGGATCTCACCTTCTCAGGGCGCGATCTGATCATGCTCATCGGGGGTCTCTTCCTCCTGTTTAAGGCCACGACGGAGCTGCATGAGCGCCTGGAAAACCGCGAGCATGACTCGGGGCACGGCAAAGGCTATGCGAGTTTCTGGGTCGTGGTAACGCAGATCGTTATCCTTGATGCCGTCTTCTCCCTTGACGCGGTGATTACCGCCGTGGGTATGGTTAACCATCTGCCGGTGATGATGGCTGCCGTGGTGATTGCGATGGCGGTGATGCTGCTGGCGTCTAAGCCGCTTACCCGTTTCGTCAACCAGCATCCGACGGTTGTAGTGCTCTGTCTGAGCTTCCTGTTGATGATCGGTCTGAGCCTGGTGGCGGAAGGTTTTGGCTTCCATATTCCGAAAGGGTATCTGTACGCTGCTATCGGTTTCTCAATCGTCATCGAATTGTTCAACCAGATTGCGCGTCGTAACTTTATTCGCCATCAGTCAACGTTACCGCTGCGTGCACGCACCGCAGACGCTATCCTGCGACTGATGGGCGGTAAACGTCAGGCGAGCGCGCAGCACGAGTCTGACAGCCCGGCGACGGTGCCTGTACCTGAAGGCGCGTTTGCTGAAGAAGAGCGTTATATGATCAACGGCGTGCTGACCCTGGCGTCCCGTTCGCTGCGCGGCATCATGACGCCTCGCGGTGAAATCAGCTGGGTGGATGCTGACCTGAGCGTGGATGAAATCCGCGAACAGTTACTCTCTTCTCCGCACAGCCTGTTCCCGGTGTGTCGCGGCGAACTGGATGAGATCATCGGTATTGTTCGCGCGAAAGAACTGCTGGTGGCGCTGGAAGAAGACGTGGATGTGGCCGCGATTGCTTCGGAATCACCAGCGATTGTCGTCCCGGAAACGCTGGACCCGATTAATCTGCTGGGCGTCCTGCGTCGCGCTCGCGGCAGCTTCGTCATCGTCACCAATGAGTTTGGCGTCGTGCAGGGGCTGGTTACGCCGCTGGACGTGCTGGAAGCGATTGCCGGTGAGTTCCCGGATGCCGACGAAACGCCAGAGATCATTACCGAAGCGGGCGGCTGGCTGGTGAAGGGGGGAACGGATCTGCATGCCCTGCAACAGGCGCTGGATGTCGATAACCTGGTGAACGACGAGGAAGACATCGCCACCGTCGCAGGATTGGTTATCGCCGTAAACGGTCATATCCCGCAGGTGGGCGATGTTATCGACGTTGCGCCGCTTCATATCACGATTGTCGAAGCGAACGACTACCGTGTTGATTTGGTTCGTATTGTTAAAGAACAACCTGCTCACCACGAAGACGAATAAGCGCCGTTCCCCGGTAAAACCGGGATCTAACGAAACGGCATAACGGGCGTCATGTGTCCGTTATGCCGGGCGGGCGGCGGTGCGCTACCCGCCAGCCACTGAGGAAAATCGTGAAGCGGCATAGGTCTTGCGAACAGAAATCCCTGCAACGCCTGAACGCCGTGTCCCCGCAAATATTGCGCCTGCTCTCGCGTTTCAACGCCTTCCGCTACCAGTTCAATATTCAGTCTTTGCCCCAGCGCGATGATGATATCGGTCACCGTGGAGTTCACCGCATCAGTACCGATCGCCGCGGTAAATGATTTGTCGATCTTCAGCACGTCCGGGCGCAATTTCTCCAGCCATGACAGCGAGCTGTTGCCGGTGCCAAAGTCATCAATGGCGAGCTTCACCCCTTTGCGGTGGAGTTCACGCATCAGCCGATAATCGACGTCCAGTAAGGCGTCCCGTTCCGTCAGCTCAAGCACAAGTTGCTGAACAGGATGGGCGCTGAACCAGTAATGATTGAGATCTTTTAATAGCATGCCATGACGAAAATGGCTGGCCGCAACGTTGATGCCGATATGGAACTGGCTGTTCATCGGGAAGAAATGCCGCTGCCGAATGGTTTCCGCAATGACATAGCGGGTAAGGGGGGCGATCAGGTTGTGTTCTTCAGCGATAGGGATAAAAACATCGGGAGAAATCCATCCCTGTCGCGGGTTATTCCAGCGCAGCAGGATCTCAACCCCCACGCATTGCTGCGTACGGGCATTTAACAGCGGCTGGCAAAACAGTTCAAATTCACGGGCGGCAAGGGCGAGATTGATCTCCCATGAAAAACTCATTCTGCTGGCCGTTGCCAGCCAGGCAAGATATCCCACCAGTAAACTCAGCATCACCGCCAGCGGCAGCTGCGTCGGCAGATGGCGTAGCGCCAGCTCGCCAGCGCCGGGCCCCGTCACGCTGATGGTGAAGGGGAAGTGCTGGGATGCGCGCTGATAACGTTTTTCACCGTTCAGGGCGGGTAGCGCCTCCACCACCCCCTGACCATAGAGTAAGTGGCGGTTGCCGACCGTCAGGCTTGCGCTGGCGATCTGCGGCTGTTGCGGTTCAAGCAGCATCATCGCCAGAAGATCAATATTGACGATCTCAAAGAGCCCGTTTTTGCCATCAGGCGATGACGGATACCACTGAATCAGAATCGGGCTGTCTTTGAGCAGGGACTGATCGGTAGACAGCAGCAACAGGTTATTCGGCGCGGGCAGATCGGGTTGTAGCTGGTGAATCGGCACGTCGCGTGAGCCAAAGATACTGGAGCAGTAGAGAATACCGTTCTGAACCAGACCAATGGAACGCACGGTTTGCAGTCTGGCGACCTGCTTACGCAAGGGAAAATGCGCGGCCGGGCAGGGTTGTCCTACCAGGGGCAGCAGGAGATTGCGCCCTGCCTGTAGAGGGCGGAGCACTTCATCCAGCGTCTCTACGGCGTGAGCGGCGAACGTTTCGGTGCGATGCTGATTTATATTTCGCTCCGAAATAAATCGGACACTCAATGTGAGGATAAGCGTGATCAGCGCACAGACCGTGCAGACGATGAAACGATTGCGGCGATAATTTTTAATGATCCGTTGTGCTGTTTGCATGCGGGCCGCCTGATAAGCCGTTGGTCACAAAAGCCAATTGCAACACAGCAAGTGTAGTGGGGAAATTTACCGCAGACGAGATTGATGAGAAAAATTCGCCCATCAGTGGGAGATGGGCGAAGTGGCAGGCTATGTTTTGTTAATCACACTGGACTTTAATCGCCAGTCCGCCGCGTGATGTTTCGCGGTATTTCGCGTTCATGTCCTTGCCGGTTTCGTACATGGTCTCAATGACTTTATCCAGCGAGACGCGCGGGGCGCTGGTACGGCGCATTGCCATACGCGCTGCGTTGATCGCTTTTACCGAAGCAATCGCGTTACGCTCGATACACGGCACCTGAACCTGACCGGCAACCGGGTCACAGGTCAGCCCCAGGTTGTGCTCCATGCCGATTTCAGCGGCGACGCACACCTGCTCCGGGCTGGCCCCAAGCAGCTCTGCCAGTCCTGCCGCCGCCATTGAGCAGGCGACGCCGACTTCTCCCTGGCAGCCGACTTCGGCGCCGGAAATCGAGGCGTTCATTTTGTACAGCGCGCCGATAGCGCCAGCGGCCAGGAAGTAACGGGTGTAGATATCCGGGCTGACGGGTTCAATGAAGTGGTCATAGTAAGCCAGCACCGCAGGCACGATCCCGCAAGCGCCGTTGGTCGGCGCCGTAACGACACGCCCGCCCGCGGCGTTTTCTTCGTTTACCGCCAGCGCAAACATATTGACCCAGTCAATGACGTTCATCGGGTCGCTGGACAGTTTATCGCTGGAAACCAGCATGCGACGCAGTGCGGAAGCACGACGCGGAACGCGCAGCGGCCCCGGCAGAACCCCTTCGGTATTCATCCCGCGATCGATACACGCCTGCATGGTCTGCCAGACGTTGGCGAAATACTCTTCGATTTCCTTTTTGCTGTGCAGCGCCAGTTCGTTCTGCATCACCATCCCGGAGAGCGACAGACCGGTGCTGTTGCAATATTCCAGCATTTCGGTCGCCGATTTAAACGGATAAGGGACGCTGACCTCATTGGCTGCGTCCTGACCAAAATGCTCTTCATCGACAATAAAGCCGCCGCCGATGGAATAATACGTTTTGCTATAAATGACGGTTTCGCCATTGTACGCGTGGATCTGCATTCCATTTTCATGCAATGGCAGGTTGCCATTGTGAAAACGCATCCCGTTATCCTGGGGAAAATCCACTTCGTGCTGGCCCTGCGCCAGTAACAGGCGACCGCGCGCTTCAACGTCGCGAATAAAACCAGGGATGCTGTCAATATCCACAGTGGCAGGTTCGTTACCCGCCAGACCCATAATAATGGCGATATCGGTGTGGTGACCTTTACCCGTGAGCGACAGTGAACCATACACGTCGACGGCGACACGAGTAACGCTATCCAGTAATCCTTTTTCGACCAGGTCATCGACGAACTGTTTACCCGCCTTCATAGGCCCTACAGTATGGGAGGATGAGGGACCAATCCCCACCTTAAACATGTCGAATAGACTAATCACGATAATACTCCTGACAGGGTGACCGGGCTTCCCGGTTACGATGTAATAACTGCGCATAGTGTAAGAGGGAACGCGGCGATCGGCTTAACTATTCACATGAATTAAACTAATGGATAACCACGTATTTACTAATGTTGGGACGGGAATCTCAAGTTGTGTTCTGCGCGTGTAAAGATAAGTATAGTCAGGGTCTCACGCCAATTTGCAGCGCCAGCTCACGAATTATTCCGGCGGTCATTCCCCAGACGAAATAATGCTCATACCACGAAAGCCATACGCGATGTGAATCGCCGCGTCGATAAATATCCAGCGGATGATAACGCCCCAGACGCAGAGCCTCTGAAAGCGGCATCTCAAAAACAGAGGCCACCTCATCTTCGCTGGCGTGATAATGCAGATTCGGGGGAATAATGCCGACCACCGGCGTAACCTGAAAACCCGTGACGCTGTCTACGGGCGGCAGCACGCCAATCACTTCAACGGATTCCGGCGGGATCGCCACCTCTTCCTGCGCTTCACGCAGCGCAGCGGCAATCAGCGACGCATCGCTGCTGTCAACGGCGCCGCCGGGGAACGCGACCTGACCGGCGTGTTTGCGCAGACGCGCTGAACGCTGAGTCAGCAATAGACCCGGCCGGGCGCGGCGAACCACCGGGATCAGCACGGCAGCCTGACGATGGTTTAACGTCTCACCATTTACCTGCGGGCGCAAAAGTTGAAAGCGCGATAAAAAATCATCAAGGGTCAGGCTGCTGTTTTCCACGATTCAGTTCTCCAGTTGCTGCAAAATTCGATTCACTTTATCAAACGTCTCCTGATATTCCGCGTCCTCCTGGCTGTCCGCTACGATGCCGCCGCCCGCAGAGCAATAGAGATGCCCGTCTACAGCGGTAAGCGTGCGGATCGTGATGCTGGTGTCCATGTTGCCGCAAAAACTCAGGTAGCCGATGCTGCCGCACCAGGCGTTGCGTCTGTGCGGCTCCAGCGCGTCAATGATCTCCATCGCCCGGACTTTTGGCGCGCCGGTAATCGAACCGCCAGGAAAAGCGGCGCGCAGCAGATCGGTGGCATGTAAATTATCGGGCAAACGGGCGGTAATGGTACTGACAAGATGATGTACCGCCGGGAAGGGTTCAACCACAAACAGCTCGGGAACCTTGACCGACCCCGGAACGGCAACGCGGCCGACGTCGTTACGCATCAAATCGACAATCATCAGGTTTTCTGCGCGGTCTTTTGCCGACATCGCGAGCGTTAGCGCCTGCTGGCGATCCGCCTGCGGGTCGTCCAGACGGGGAAGGGTGCCTTTGATTGGGCGAGTCTGAATGTGACCCTCTTCGGACTGAATAAAGCGCTCGGGAGAAAGGCTCAGAATCGCACCGTCCTCCAGGCGCAAAAACGCGCTGAACGGGGCGCGGTTAGCGTGATTAAGCCGCACGAAGGCCAGCCATTCATCTCCCTGATAGTCAGCCTGAAAACGCTGGGCGAGGTTAACCTGATAACAGTCGCCGCTGTGCAGCCAGTCCTGCACCTGGCGGAATTTTTCACCATACTGCGCGCGGGTCATGTTTGATTGCCATGCGGAGGTCAACGCGAAGGGCTTTCGCACCGGCGTCTGCTGGCGCGCCAGCCACTCAAGGCGAGCGTGAACATCGGTATGGCTCAGCAGAGAGACGGTCTGTCTGCGATGATCGACGATTAAGGCCCAGTCGTAAATGCCGATCGCCATATCCGGCAGGGTGATATCGCGCTGTGCGAGCGTGGGCAGGGATTCAAAACGGCGGCCAAGGTCGTAACCTAACAGCCCCAGCGCGCCGCCCTGAAACGGCAGATTGGGGTCATATGGCGGCTGGATGCCCGCAGACGCCAGCGCCGCCTGCAACACGGTCATGGGATCGTCGGCGGTCGTGGTCGTGCCATGCTTATCGCGCACGCGGGTCTCTTCGCCGTGTGTCGACAGCGTTGCCACGGGGTCGGCCACCAGAATATCAAAACGATTATGCGGATGTTCAGCATGGCCGGAATGCAGCAGCATGGCCCAGGGCTGATGGCTCAGCGGGGCAAAATAGTACTCGGCGGCGTCCGGGCGCCACGGTAAAATAATAACAGCGGGTGATAATGTCTTCATCGGTCCTGGTCTACTGGCTATGTGCCGGGTAGCATGAAATAATTAGCGCAGACAATTTAGCAGGAGTTAACAATGTTTGCAGGTTTACCTTCACTCAGCCACGAGCAGCAACAAAAAGCGGTAGAGCGCATTCAGGAACTGATGTCGCAAGGAATGAGCAGCGGACAGGCAATCGCGCAGGTGGCGGATGAACTGCGCGCCACCCATACCGGCGAGCGGATCGTGGCGCGTTTTGAGGATGAGGACGAATAACGTCGCGTTACACTGCGGCGATAATCTTGATCTCAACTCTGTATTTCGGGTTCATCAGCCCGGCTTGCACCGTGCAGCGTACCGGCGCGTGACCGGCAACGACCCACGCGTCCCAGGCTTTGTTCATGGCGGCAAAATCGCTTTTATCGGCCAGGAAAATAGTGGCATCAAGAATACGTGACTTACGGGTGCCCTGTTTTTCCAGCACCGCATCAATTTGCGCCAGCGTGTTGGCGGTCTGTTCAAACGCATCGGCGTCGAGGTTTTCCGGCACACCGGTGTAATAAAGCGTGTTGTTATGGATTACTACATCAGACCAACGATCTTCGGCATCAATACGTATGATAGTCATAAATCATTCCTCGTTAACTTTCCGTTCGACGCGGCAAGACTGCCATAATGTTGCGTTGCCGTCACCTCTTCAACTGGCGTAAGCGACGGCGTCCTGACATAATCCCTGTTCAAATCAACAGGGGGTAGTGTGACGGACGATTTTGCAGCAGACGGTCAGTTGGCTAAAGCGATACCGGGATTTAAACCGCGCGAACCACAGCGGCAGATGGCCGTTGCCGTCACGCATGCTATTGAAAAATCACAACCGCTTGTTGTCGAAGCCGGGACGGGGACAGGCAAAACCTATGCCTACCTCGCGCCGGCGTTACGCGCCGGAAAAAAAGTGATCATCTCGACGGGATCGAAAGCGTTGCAGGATCAGCTCTACAGTCGCGATCTTCCCACCGTCTCAAACGCCCTCAAATTCAGCGGTAAACTGGCGCTGTTGAAAGGGCGCTCTAACTATCTTTGTCTGGAACGTCTCGAACAGCAAGCGCTGGCGGGCGGCGATTTGCCGGTACAAATTTTAAGCGATGTGATTTTGCTGCGTTCGTGGTCGAATCAGACCGAAGACGGCGACATCAGTACCTGCGTCAGCGTAGCGGAAGACTCGCAGGCGTGGCCACTGGTCACCAGCACCAATGACAACTGTCTGGGCAGCGACTGCCCGCTGTATAAAGACTGTTTTGTGGTTAAAGCGCGTAAAAAGGCGATGGACGCCGATGTGGTTGTCGTCAACCACCATCTTTTCCTCGCGGATATGGTGGTCAAAGAGAGTGGGTTTGGCGAACTGATCCCGGAGGCGGAGGTGATGATCTTCGATGAGGCCCACCAGCTTCCTGATATCGCCAGCCAGTATTTCGGCCAGTCGCTCTCCAGCCGACAGCTTCTCGACCTGGCGAAAGATTTTACCATCGCCTACCGCACGGAATTGAAAGATACCCAGCAGTTGCAGAAATGCGCCGACCGACTGGCGCAGAGTGCGCAGGATTTTCGCCTGCAACTGGGCGAGCCGGGCTATCGCGGAAATTTACGTGAGCTGCTGGCCGACCCACGGGTACAGCGCGCGCTATTGCTGCTCGACGATACGCTTGAGCTTTGCTACGACGTGGCAAAACTGTCTCTGGGGCGTTCCGCATTGCTGGATGCCGCTTTCGAGCGTGCGACCTTGTATCGCGCGCGGCTGAAACGCTTAAAAGAGATCAACCAGCCAGGGTACAGCTACTGGTACGAATGCACGTCGCGCCATTTCACGCTGGCGCTCACTCCGCTTACGGTCGCGGATAAATTCAAAGAGGTGATGGCGCAGAAACCCGGCAGCTGGATTTTTACCTCTGCCACGTTGTCGGTGAACGACGATCTCCATCACTTTACGTCGCGGCTGGGCATTGAACAGGCCGAATCGATGCTGTTGCCCAGTCCGTTCGACTATACCCGCCAGGCGCTGTTGTGCGTGCCGCGTAACCTGCCGCAGACCAACCAGCCGGGCTCTGCCCGACAGCTGGCGGCAATGTTAAGACCGATCATCGAAGCCAACAATGGCCGCTGCTTTATGCTGTGTACGTCGCATGCCATGATGCGCGATCTGGCGGAACAGTTCCGCGCCACCATGACGCTGCCCGTCCTGTTGCAGGGCGAAACCAGCAAAGGTCAACTGCTGCAACAGTTCGTCAGCGCCGGTAATGCGCTACTGGTCGCAACCAGCAGCTTCTGGGAAGGGGTGGATGTGCGCGGCGATACGCTGTCGCTGGTGATTATCGATAAATTACCTTTTACCTCTCCTGACGATCCCTTGCTGAAAGCGCGGATGGAGGATTGTCGTCTGCGCGGCGGCGATCCGTTTGATGAAGTGCAGCTACCCGACGCGGTCATCACGCTGAAACAAGGGGTGGGGCGTCTGATTCGCGATTCCGACGATCGTGGGGTGTTGGTGATTTGTGATAACCGGCTGGTGATGCGACCGTATGGCGCCACCTTCCTGGCGAGCCTGCCGCCCACGCCGCGCACCCGGGACATCGCCCGCGCCGTCAGATTTCTCGCCATACCAACGGCCGAGTAATTTGTTACGGAGTATGGTAAGATGCGCGCCATTTTATTGATTTAAGCACGAAGACCCATGCGAATTCTGGCTATCGATACCGCCACAGAAGCGTGTTCCGTTGCCCTGTGGAATGACGGTAATATCAACGCTCATTTTGAGCTTTGCCCACGAGAACATACCCAACGTATTTTGCCGATGGTGCAGGATATCCTGGCCGCCAACAGCATTACGCTTACCGATATCGACGCGCTGGCGTTTGGTCGCGGCCCCGGCAGTTTTACCGGCGTGCGTATTGGCATTGGCATTGCGCAGGGGCTGGCGCTGGGCGCGAACCTGCCGATGACTGGCGTTTCAACGCTGGCGACAATGGCGCAGGGCGCCTGGCGTAAAAGCGGCGCGACGCGCGTGCTGGCGGCGATTGACGCACGTATGGGTGAAGTCTACTGGGCGGAATACCAGCGTGATGAAAATGGCGTCTGGCACGGGGAAGAGACCGAGGCCGTGTTAAATCCCAGGCTGGTTAGCGAACGGTTGAAGCAGCTTTCCGGGGAGTGGGCTACTGTTGGCACAGGCTGGCCTGCATGGCCTGATCTGGGTAAAGACAGCGGTCTGGCTTTGCGCGATGGCGACGTTCTGCTTCCGGCGGCGGAGGATATGCTGCCTCTCGCCAGTCAGATGCTGGCAGCGGGGAAAACCGTCGCGGTTGAACAGGCCGAACCGGTTTATTTACGTAACAACGTCGCGTGGAAGAAACTTCCGGGCAAAGAATGAATCTCAGTATTATCACCCTGAATAATTTGAACGTAGCTGTTACACACAGGTAGTTTGAAGTATGACGAGAATATGTGCTGAGAAAAAAGGAGTCGCACTATGGCGGTTCAACAACAGGTAATGAAAGGAATTCTGGCGGGAGTGGTCGCGTTAACGTTGAGTGGCTGCGTTACCGTCCCGGATGCCATCAAAGGTTCCAGTCCCACGCCGCAGCAGGATCTGGTGCGGGTTATGAATGCGCCGCAGCTGTACGTCGGCCAGGAAGCGCGTTTTGGCGGTAAAGTGGTGGATGTGCAAAACCAGCAGGGAAAAACGCGGCTGGAAATCGCCAGCGTGCCGCTTGATAACGGCGCGCGTCCGATCCTCGGTGAGGCTTCGCGAGGGCGGATTTATGCCGACGTGAACGGCTTCCTTGACCCGGTAGACTTCCGTGGGCAACTGGTGACGGTCGTCGGGCCGATTACCGGCACGGTGGACGGTAAGGTCGGCAGTACGCCGTATAAGTTTATGCTGATGCAGGCAACGGGCTATAAACGCTGGCACCTTACTCAGCAGATCGTCATGCCGCCACAGCCGATCGATCCCTGGTTCTACGGTGGACGAGGCTGGCCGTACGGCTATGGCGGTTGGGGATGGTATAACCCAGGCCCCGCACAGGTTCAAACGATCGTAACTGAATAACCCCTTGTTTTATCAGTAAAAGAAACAGCGGCTGGTCCGCTGTTTCTGCATTAATACGGACATAAGAAAAATAAATAGTGACGCGCTTCGCAACCTTTTCGTTGAGTGATTAATAAACTGGTACGCTGAGTTAATATTATGTTAATGACTTGTTTATTAACTGGGGTTGCGATGACGACGAACACTCATTTTAGAGGTGATGCTTTGAAGAAGGTTTGGCTTAACCGATATCCCGCTGATGTCCCGGCGGAGATCAATCCTGACCGTTATCAATCCCTGGTTGAATTATTTGAACATGCCGTCGTGCGTTACGCCGACCAGCCTGCGTTCGTCAATATGGGGGAGGTGATGACCTTCCGCAAACTGGAAGAGCGCAGCCGGGCATTCGCGGCCTATTTGCAGGAAGGACTGGGCCTCAAAAAAGGCGACCGCGTCGCGCTAATGATGCCGAATCTGCTGCAATACCCGGTCGCGCTGTTTGGTATTTTGCGCGCCGGGATGATCGTCGTGAATGTCAACCCGCTGTATACGCCGCGTGAGCTTGAGCATCAGCTCAATGACAGCGGAGCGGCGGCTATCGTGATCGTCTCTAACTTTGCCCACACGCTGGAAAAAGTGGTCGATAAAACGTCCGTACAGCACGTAATTCTGACGCGCATGGGCGACCAGCTTTCTACCGCGAAAGGTACGCTGGTTAACTTTGTCGTGAAATACATTAAGCGTCTGGTGCCGAAATATCACCTGCCGGATGCGATCTCTTTTCGCCGCGCGCTACACGCAGGTTATCGGATGCAGTACGTGAAGCCTGAGCTGGTCACCGACGATCTGGCGTTCCTGCAATACACGGGCGGTACAACCGGCGTAGCGAAAGGCGCGATGCTGACGCACCGCAACATGCTGGCAAACCTGGAGCAGGTAAAAGGCACCTACGGGCCGTTGCTGCATGAGGGGAAAGAGCTGGTGGTGACGGCGTTGCCGCTGTATCACATTTTTGCGTTGACCATGAACTGCCTGCTGTTTATTGAACTGGGCGGGCAAAACCTGCTCATCACTAACCCGCGCGACATTCCGGGCATGGTGAAAGAGCTGGCGAAATATCCGTTTACCGCGATGACCGGCGTTAACACCCTGTTTAACGCCTTGCTGAACAACAAAGAATTCCAGCAACTGGACTTCTCTACGCTGCACCTTTCTGCTGGCGGCGGTATGCCGGTACAGCATGCGGTTGCAGAACGTTGGGTGAAACTGACCGGACAATATTTGCTTGAAGGCTACGGTCTGACCGAGTGCGCGCCGTTGGTCAGCGTGAACCCGCATGATATCGATTATCACAGCGGCAGTATCGGGCTGCCCGTTCCCTCTACCGATGTAAAACTGGTGGATGACGAGGGCAACGAGGTGCCGACAGGCGAGCCTGGCGAGCTGTGCGTGAAGGGGCCGCAGGTGATGCTGGGATACTGGCAGCGCCCGGACGCGACGGATGAAATCGTCAAAGACGGCTGGCTTTACACGGGGGATATCGCGGTGATTGATGACGAAGGGTTCTTGCGCATCGTCGATCGCAAAAAAGATATGATTCTGGTTTCCGGCTTTAACGTCTATCCTAATGAAATTGAAGACGTGGTGATGCAGCATCCAGGCGTTCAGGAAGTGGCGGCAGTCGGC
Organism: Citrobacter sp. CK180; assembly: GCF_030333655.1. Taxonomy (NCBI): domain Bacteria; kingdom Pseudomonadati; phylum Pseudomonadota; class Gammaproteobacteria; order Enterobacterales; family Enterobacteriaceae; genus Citrobacter; species Citrobacter sp. CK180. Next base: position 39,308 of record NZ_JAOWFM010000054.1, read on the forward strand.
GTACCTTCGGGCAGCAGCGGTGAAAGCGTGAAAATCTTTGTCGTGAAGAAAGACCCGGCGTTGACCGACGAGGCATTGATTACCTTCTGTCGTCGCCAGTTGACGGGGTATAAAGTGCCGAAGCTGGTGGAGTTTCGCGACGAACTGCCTAAATCGAACGTCGGAAAAATTTTACGACGAGAATTACGTGACGAAGCGCGTGGCAAAGTAGACAATAAAGCCTGAGCTTTAAGCAAGTCGCCAGACGCCGGTTAAGCCGGCGTTTTTTTTGGCGCAAACTAAAGAGAATATGATTTGAATTACCAAATGATCACTACGGACGACGCGCTGGCGACGTTATGTGAAGCGGTTCGGGCATTTCCGGCGATTGCCCTTGATACGGAGTTTGTCCGTACGCGCACCTATTACCCGCAACTTGGGCTTATCCAGCTGTTTGATGGCGAGCATGTCGCCCTGATTGATCCTCACGGCATTACCGACTGGTCGCCTCTGCGCGCCGTGTTGCGTGATACCGCGATAACCAAATTTTTGCATGCGGGCAGCGAAGATCTGGAGGTTTTTCTCAACACCTTCGGAGAACTGCCGCAACCGCTGATCGACACGCAGATCCTTGCCGCATTTTGCGGCCGCCCCTTGTCCTGGGGTTTTGCCGCGATGGTGGAGGAGTTTACGGGCGTCGCGCTGGATAAAAGCGAGTCCCGTACCGACTGGCTGGCAAGACCGTTAACCGAACGTCAGTGCGAGTATGCGGCGGCGGACGTCTGGTATTTGTTACCGATCACCAAAAAACTGATGGTCGAAACCGAAGCATCCGGCTGGCTGCCTGCGGCGCTGGATGAATGCCGTCTGATGCAGCAGCGTCGTCAGGAAATTCTGGCACCGGAAGAGGCCTGGCGTGACATCACCAATGCGTGGCAGTTGCGTACCCGTCAACTGGCCTGCCTGCAACTGTTGGCCGACTGGCGACTGCGCAAGGCGCGTGAGCGCGATCTGGCGGTCAACTTTGTGGTGCGCGAAGAGCACCTGTGGGCGGTGGCGCGTTATATGCCGGGGAGTCTGGGCGAACTGGACAGCCTGGGGCTTTCTGGCAGCGAAATTCGTTTTCACGGTAAGACGCTGATCGCGTTAGTGGAGAAGGCGCAGGCGCTGCCGGAAGAGACGCTGCCGGAGCCCTTGCTGAACCTGATGGATATGCCAGGCTATCGCAAGGCGTTTAAAGCCATCAAAGCGCTGGTGGCAGATGTTAGCGCGACGCACAACGTCAGTGCGGAATTGCTGGCGTCGCGTCGGCAAATCAACCAGTTGCTTAACTGGCACTGGAAGTTAAAACCGCAGGCCACGCAGCCGGAACTTATCTCCGGCTGGCGTGCGGAACTGATGGCGGAAAAACTGCGGAATCTGTTGCAGGAATATCCGCTGTAATACGGATGATGGCCGCTACCCGGCCGCTCCGTCATTAGCGCAGCGCCTGACAGATCGCCTCCGCCATCTGCCGGGTGGAGGCGGTGCCTTTCAGATCCGGTGTTTTCGGGCCGTTGGCGATAACCTGCTCAATGGCCGCGAGAATACCGTCATGTGCCTCCCGGTAGCGCGTATCGCCATTGCCGAGGAAATCCAGCATCATGGCGCCCGCCCAGATGGTGGCAACAGGGTTGGCGATATTCTTGCCGTATATATCCGGCGCAGAGCCGTGTACCGGTTCAAACAGCGACGGGAATGTGCGTTCCGGGTTCAGGTTTGCGGAAGGCGCAATGCCGATGGTGCCGGTACAGGCCGGGCCAAGATCGGACAGAATATCGCCAAACAGATTTGAGGCGACAACCACGTCAAAGCGCTCCGGCTGCATGACAAAGCGGGCGCACAGAATGTCGATATGCTGCTTATCCCAACGAATCTCCGGGTAGTGCTGCGCCATGGCTTCAACGCGTTCATCCCAGAAAGGCATACTGATGGCCAGGCCGTTGGATTTGGTGGCGGACGTCAGCGTTTTGCGCGGTCGGCTTTGCGCCAGCTCAAAGGCGTAGCGCAGAATGCGATCCACTCCGCGCCGGGTAAATACCGACTCCTGAATCACCACTTCGTGCTCGGTTCCGGCATTGACGCGCCCGCCCAGCGAGGAGTATTCCCCTTCGGTGTTCTCGCGCACGACGTAGAAATCAATATCTCCCGCTTTTTTTCCGGCCAGCGGGCAGGGAACGCCGGGAAACAGACGTACCGGACGCAGGTTAACGTACTGGTCAAATTCGCGACGGAATTTCAGCAGCGATCCCCACAATGAAACATGGTCCGGGACGGTATCCGGCCAGCCGACGGCGCCGAAATAGATCGCATCAAATGATTTTAGCTGCGCATGCCAGTCGTCAGGCATCATCGTACCGTGATGTGCATAATATTCGCAGCTGGCCCACTCAATCGGCTCAAAGCTGAGCGAGAGATCCCAGCGTTCAGCGGCGGTCTGCAATACGCGAATACCTTCAGGCAGGACTTCTTTACCAATACCGTCTCCGGGAATAGCGGCAATACGACAGGTTTTCTTCATACCAGCTCTCACTTATCAGCAGTCAAAATTGACTTACCCCTTATCCTATAATTGACTGATTGAGAGTTAATCCTTCCAACTGGTGAAACATAAAACACAGATCATGAATAATCTGCCTCTCCTGAATGATTTACGCGTCTTTATGCGGGTTGCCCGGCGTGCGGGTTTTAGCGCGGTTGCGGAAGAGCTGGGCGTTTCGCCGGCGTTTATCAGCAAACGGGTGGCGTTGCTGGAGCAGACGCTGAACGTGGTGCTGCTCCACCGAACGACCCGGCGGGTGACGATCACGGAAGAGGGCGAGCGTATTTACGAATGGGCGCAGCGCATTTTGCAGGATGTGGATCAGATGATGGATGAGCTGTCTGACGTGCGGCAAGTCCCACAAGGTATGCTGCGTATTATCAGCAGTTTTGGCTTCGGTCGGCGGATTGTTGCGCCCGCGCTGTCGGCGCTGGCGAAGCAGTATCCACAGCTGGAGTTGCGGTTTGACGTTGAGGACAGGCTGGTAGATCTGGTGAATGAAGGGGTCGATCTTGATATTCGTATTGGTGATGAGATTGCCTCTAATTTAATCGCGCATAAGCTTGGAACCAATTACCGCATTTTATGCGCATCACCGGCGTTTCTGGCGCAGCACGGCACGCCGAAGCAGCTCAGCGATCTGGCAGCCTTTCCGCGTCTGGTGATTAAAGAGCGTGACCATCCCTTTGGCGTCTGGCAGTTACGCACAAAAGAACGGGAATATTCGATCAAAGTGACAGGGTCACTGTCCTCCAACCACGGTGAGATTGTGCATCAATGGTGTCTGGACGGGCAGGGCATTGCGTTGCGGTCGTGGTGGGATGTCTGCGATAACATTGCCAGCGGCCATCTTGTGCAGGTTCTGCCGGAATATTATCAGCCTGCCAATATCTGGGCGGTCTCTGCTTCCCGTCTTTCCTCGTCGGCAAAAATTCGCATTACGGTTGAATTTCTGCGCCGCTATTTTCAGGAGCGTTACCCGAAGTTCAGCCTGGAATAAGCACCGCCGCGTTACTGTTTATGGCACAGCAGCAAATAAAAGGCAGAATACTCTGCCTTTTTATCGCGTTGCGTTATCCGAAAAGAGATTATCTGGACTCTTCGGCTTCCGGTAATGTCACGTTAAGCTCGAGAATTGAAATATCGCCGTCTTTTTGCTCAAGCTGTACGGTGACCATTTCTGGATCAATTTGCACATACTTGCAGATGACTTCGAGAATATCTTTTCTCAACTGCGGTAAATAATGCGGCTCGGCGTCGCTGCGACGGCGCTCCGCAACAATGATTTGCAGTCGCTCTTTAGCGATGTTGGCTGTACTCTTTTTCCGCGAGAGAAAAAAATCCAGTAATGCCATAACTTATCCTCCGAACAGGCGTTTGAGGAAACCTTTCTTCTCTTCTTCAATGAAGCGGAAAGGACGTTCTTCTCCCAACAGACGTTCTACGGTATCTGCATAGGCTTTACCCGCATCAGCAGTGATGTCGAGAATAACCGGCTCTCCCTGGTTGGATGCGCGCAGGACTGACTGATCTTCCGGGATAACCCCCACGAGTTTGATGCGCAGGATTTCCAGCACGTCTTCCATACTGAGCATATCGCCTCTGTTAACGCGGCCTGGGTTGTAACGCGTCAGCAGCAGATGCTCTTTAATCGGGTCTTCGCCGTTTTCAGCACGACGAGATTTTGACGCCAGAATGCCCAGAATACGGTCAGAGTCACGTACTGAGGAGACTTCCGGGTTCGTGGTGATAATCGCTTCATCGGCAAAATAGAGCGCCATCAGCGCGCCGGTTTCAATGCCCGCCGGAGAGTCGCAGACGATAAAGTCGAAATCCATTGTCTTCAGGTCATCGAGAACTTTTGCTACGCCCTCACGGGTTAGCGCGTCTTTATCGCGGGTTTGCGATGCCGGAAGAATAAAGAGATTCTCAGTGCGCTTATCTTTGATTAACGCCTGGTTTAGCGTCGCATCGCCCTGAATCACGTTCACAAAATCGTAAACGACACGACGCTCACATCCCATGATCAGGTCGAGGTTACGCAGACCGATATCGAAATCGATAACGACAGTTTTCTTTCCCTTCTGGGCCAAACCAGTAGCGATGGCCGCGCTGGAGGTGGTCTTGCCAACGCCCCCTTTACCCGAAGTAACTACAATAATGCGTGCCATAGAAATTCCTTGTTAAAAAGGGATCAATTCAACGGTTGAACTGCCAAAGCGTTATCTGCTAACCGCAGACGCGCCGCTTTGCCATAAAATTCTGCCGGGATTTTATCACTCAGCCAATAAACACCTGCGATAGACACCAGTTCTGCCGTCAGATGGGTACAAAAAATTTGCGCTTCCCGATCGCCGCTGGCGCCTGCCAGCGCGCGGCCCCGCATCATGCCATAAACGTGGATATTACCGTCTGCGATTAACTCTGCGCCAGCGCTGACGTGACTTGTAACAATTAGATCACATTGTGGAGCATAAATGCGCTGACCGGAACGAACCGGTACGTCAATTAATCGCGTTTTTGTGATGGGGGTAACATTTTGCGGCGGCGCGCTCGGTGCCGGGGCTTCGACCGGGGCGGAACGAGCGACTTTCTCTTTACCTTCAGTCAGTAAAGGAAGACCCATCTCGTCAATTTCCGCTTTTAGCGCCGCGTCTTTGCAGCCGCTAACGCCGATAATACGCAGACCGGTAGACGTCACCACCTCTTGCAGCGCAGGCCAGTTTACTGGACTTTCAAGGCCGCTGACGTTAATGACCACGGGAGCATGTTTTAAAAAAGCAGGTGCCTGAGCGATTTTGTCTTCCAACGCCTGACGAATAACCTTGGGTTCAGCTTCGTGCAAATGAACCACTGATAAGGTGAAGCTACTGCCTTTAAGCTCGATTGGCGTGTTTGACATCCTGGCCTTACTCAATTTGCTATTTATCATCCCCAATGCGGGGCGATATTCCGAAGACTAGAAGGCATGTTATAGTCAGTATTATATTGAGGCAAGTCACCATCCCGTTAATTCAGAGTAAAAGTATGTTTTGTGTGATCTATCGAAGTAGCAAACGCGACCAGACCTATTTATACGTCGAAAAAAAAGACGATTTCTCACGGGTTCCTGAAGATCTGATGAAGGGATTCGGGCAGCCAACGCTGGCAATGATTCTGCCGTTGGATGGGCGTAAGAAATTAGTGAATGCCGACCTGGAGAAAGTAAAACAAGCGTTAACCGACCAGGGGTATTATTTACAACTGCCGCCACCGCCGGAAGATTTACTCAAACAACATCTTTCTGCGCCGGGCGAAAATAAACCAGACGCTAAAAGTTAAACTGTATCCGGCAACGTGAATGCCCTGCCGATGCAGTTCCTGAAATCCACGATTACGTTAGGGGAAAATAATGTATCAACATCACAACTGGCAAGGTGCTCTGCTTGATTACCCGGTAAGTAAAGTGGTTTGTGTAGGCAGTAACTACGCAAAGCATATTAAGGAGATGGGTAGCGCAACGCCGGATGAACCCGTTCTTTTTATTAAACCAGAAACGGCGCTGTGCGATCTGCGCCAGCCGCTGGCGATTCCGACGAACATGGGCGCCGTTCACCATGAAGTCGAACTGGCGATATTGATTGGCTCAACTCTGCGCCAGGCGACGGAAGACCATGTCCGCAAGGCGATTGCCGGTTATGGCGTGGCGCTCGATCTGACGCTGCGGGATATTCAGGGCAAAATGAAAAAAGCCGGTCAGCCCTGGGAAAAAGCAAAAGGGTTTGATAATTCCTGCCCGCTGTCAGGTTTTATTCCGGTTTCGGAGTTTCATGGCGATCCGCAAAATACCGCGCTCGGGTTGAAAGTGAACGGCGAAATCCGTCAGCAAGGCTCGACGGCGGAGATGATCCACCACATCGTGCCGCTCGTCGCCTACATGAGCCGTTTCTTCACGCTCAAAGCGGGAGACGTGATCCTGACCGGCACACCGGAAGGCGTTGGCCCGTTGCAAAGCGGCGACGAGCTGGAAGTCAGTTTTAACGGTCAAACGCTGACGACGCGCGTCCTGTAATCTCTGCTTGCCGCCTTTTCGGTCGGCAAAACTTGCATCAGCGTGCCAGACTGGTTATAAGGTGCAGCTTTACAGCAATGGCGGATACCCTGATGAGCGACATACCTTTCTGGCAAAGTAAAACCCTGGATGACATGACCGATGCCGAGTGGGAGTCGTTGTGTGATGGATGCGGCCAGTGTTGCCTGCACAAACTGATGGATGAAGACACCGACGAAATCTATTTCACCAACGTGGCGTGTCGCCAGTTGAATATCAAAACCTGCCAGTGTCGTAACTATGAACGTCGGTTCGAGTACGAGCCAGACTGCATTAAACTCACCCGCGATAATCTGCCAACCTTTGAATGGTTGCCGATGACCTGCGCCTATCGCTTGTTAGCGGAAGGAAAGGGGCTGCCGGGCTGGCATCCGTTGTTGACCGGGTCGAAAGCGGCGATGCACGGCGAGCGTATTTCTGTGCGCCATATTGCGGTGAAAGAATCTGAAGTGCGGGACTGGCAGGATCACATCTTAAACAAACCTTCATGGGCGGACTGAACCGCCCATTGTTCAGCAAGCGTTAATTACGCTTTTTTCGCCTGATACATTTCATCGCCGTGGTTGTCGTCTTCAACCCAGAAATTGATATTGAATTGCGCATCGTCGCTTAATTCGATGCGGTGCCAGTATTGCGGCGGGCTGGTCGCAAACTGACCGGCGTTAATGACCACTTTGAGTTCAGGTTCTTTGGCATCTTCGTTAGCGAAACCGTAGTAAGTGACTGTGCCTTCCATCACGCAGAGTTGCCCAAAGACACCCGCAGCGGTGTTATGGTGGGAGAGCAGTGCGGCTGGCACATTCTCTTTGGTGAAGAAGGGAGTGGAACGTTTAATTTTCCAGTTTGCCGGGATGCGTAAATGGGACATAAGGCGTCTCCTTGTGGGGGCATCTATAAGATGTATTTAATATACATTTTATAGATGCCCGGAAGCAACGCCGTCAGGCGAAAAAAAACGCTCCCGAAGGAGCGTTCTGTTATCGACTAAAGAGATCGCGTCTTTTCGGCTTAAACGGTTGAGCAATCAACACCAGGATCGCGATCGCCAGATATGCCGCAAAAATCCCCAACAGCCACTGCGGCATCTCCAGGGTTAAAAACGACCACTGACGCTCGGCGCAGTCGCCGGAAGCCAGGAATACCTGCGGCAGCCATTTATCCAGCGGCAGCCACGTCGGGAAGCGCGCAGCAAAATCACAGGTCATGAACGGCGAAGGATGAAGCTGGATCATCGTGTGTTCATAAGCCAACTGCAACCCGCGCCAGGCGCTGTAAATCCAGATCGCTATCGCCACATAACGCAGCGGCGTTTTAGGGGCGACAGCGCCAACCAGACCCGCGCCCATCACGCCGAATAACGCACTACGTTCGTAAATACATAGCACGCAAGGTTTGAGCAGCATGACGTGCTGGAACCACAGCGCTACCATTTCGAGCGCAAAGGCAGTTAACGCCATCAGTAACCACGCGCCCCGACCCCGTGAGCACTGGTTTAAAAATCGCAACATAATTATTTCCCTGCAACATGCGTAGACACCGCAGTGTAAACCAATTCAATTTATGCGCCAGTAGTGGGAAATGAAATAAAGTATAATCGGATAATTATCATGCAAAAAGTCAAACCGGGCAGTGATTTGCCCGGTTTGATGTTATGAGAATGTAGCTAACCAGCCAGATTGCGTCATCCACTCCGTGATGGGGGTGAGGGTAAACTCGACGCAGAGTAAACCAACGAGGGTGAGCACCAGCGTGTATGGCAACGCCATCCAGACCATACGGCCATAAGAAAGACGAATCAGCGGCGCCAGCGCAGAGGTGAGCAGGAACAAAAATGCCGCCTGGCCGTTTGGCGTCGCTACGGACGGCAAATTGGTGCCGGTGTTGATCGCCACCGCCAGCAGTTCGTACTGTTTCATGCTGATTGCGCCGCTTTCCATAGCCGCTTTGGCCTCATTGATGTAAATCGTCCCGACGAACACGTTATCGGAAATGGACGACAGCAGGCCATTGAAGAGGTAGAACAGCGTTAACTGCGCATGTTCGGAAGCCTGTAAAACGAACTGGATGATCGGGGCGAAAAGATGCTGATCGATAATGACCGCCACGATGGAGAAGAAAACCGTCAACAGCGCGGTAAACGGCAAGGACTCAGTAAATGCTTTGCCAATCGCGTGTTCATCGGTGACGCCGGTGAGTGACGTGGCCAGAATAATGACCGACAGACCAATCAAGCCCACTTCCGCCAGATGCAGCGCCAGCGCCGTCACCAGCCAGACGCCGATAATCGCCTGTACAAACAGATTGAGTTTGTCCTGGCGTGTACGACGTTGACGGCTTTGATCGTCGAACTCCTGCAAAATATGACGCACTTTCTCCGGCAGCGTTTCACCATAGCCAAACCAGCGCAGTTTCTCGACCAGCACGCAGGTGAGCAGCCCGCAAATTAGCACCGGAACCGTCACCGGCGACATGCGCAGGAAGAAATCGCCGAAATGCCAGCCCGCCGCTTTGGCGATAATCAGGTTCTGCGGTTCACCGACCATCGTCATGACGCCGCCCAGCGCGGTGCCTACGCCCGCATGCATCATCAGGCTGCGCAAGAAACCGCGAAACTGTTCCAGCACCGCTTTACTGTTCTGGTCGAGGTGGTCGTCATCCTGGAGATCGTTCTCTTCGCCGCGCGCAGAGGCGACGCGATGATAAATGCCATAAAAGCCGACCGCGACGCTGATGACCACCGCGACAACGGTCAGGGCATCAAGGAAAGCGGACAGGAAGGCGGCAGCCATACAAAATGCGAGCGACAGCAGCATCTTGGAACGAATGCTAAGCAGCAGGCGGGTAAAAATGAACAGCAGCAACTGCTTCATAAAGTAGATGCCTGCGACCATGAACATCAGCAGCAGCAGCACTTCGAGGTTGGCGGCAACCTCTTCACGCACATGCGCTGCGCTGGTCATCCCAATGATGACCGCTTCAATCGCCAGTAATCCGCCGGGCAGCAGGGGATAGCACTTCAGCGCCATCGCCAGCGTGAAAATAAATTCAGCGACCAGCAGCCAGCCCGCTACAAATGGGTTGATGAAGAAAATCAGTGGATTAGCAATTAAAAAAGCGATTAATGCAAGTTTATACCAGTCAGGCGACTGGCCCAGAAAGTTGCGCCAGAATGCGCGACCCCAGGAGAGCTCCATGGCAGTTTCCCTTACCTGTAAATGTGAGAATCATGTTTTTATGTTTAGGCGCAAAGCTTAGCGGCCAGGGTAAAAGCAGGCAAGTCCTTAACGTGATGGCGCGGCGTTATCCAGAAAATGAAGCCTTGATCCCCTTTTTCTTCATCCTGTCCGCTATCAGCCATGAAACCCGTCTGGTATGATGAGTGTAACTATGTTTTGCTGTGTAATGGAAATCTCACTATGGTCATTAAGGCGCAGAGCCCGGCGGGTTTCGCGGAAGAGTACATCATTGAAAGTATCTGGAATAACCGCTTCCCACCTGGCACTATTTTGCCTGCCGAACGTGAACTCTCCGAACTTATCGGAGTGACGCGCACCACGTTACGCGAAGTATTGCAGCGCCTGGCGCGAGACGGCTGGTTGACGATTCAACACGGCAAACCGACAAAGGTGAACAATTTCTGGGAAACGTCCGGGCTGAATATTCTTGAAACGCTCGCGCGTCTTGATCATGAAAGCGTGCCGCAACTGATTGATAATCTGCTGTCGGTGCGAACCAATATCTCCACGATTTTTATCCGCACCGCGTTTCGTCAGCATCCTGATAAGGCGCAGGAGGTACTGGCGACGGCGAATGAAGTGGCCGACTACGCCGATGCGTTCGCGGAGCTGGATTACAACATTTTCCGCGGTCTGGCGTTTGCCTCCGGTAATCCGATTTACGGTCTGATCCTGAACGGGATGAAAGGGCTGTATACCCGCATTGGCCGTCACTATTTCGCCAACCCGGAAGCCCGGAGCCTGGCGCTCGGTTTCTACCATAAGCTGTCATCGCTTTGCGAGCAGGGCGCGCATGACCAGGTGTACGAAACGGTACGCCGTTACGGTCATGACAGCGGTGAGATTTGGCATCGTATGCAGAAGAATTTGCCAGGCGATTTGGCCATTCAGGGCCGCTAATCGTTATACGCCGGATGGCGCTTCGCTCATCCGGCCTACGGTGGTGTGCTGTTTGTTTGTGCTGGATGGCGCTTCGCTTATCCGGCCTACGGTGATGTTCTGTTTGTTTGTGCCGGATGGCGCTCCGCTTATCCGGCCTACGGTGGTGTGCTGTTTGTTTGCGCCGGATGGCGCTTCGCTTATCCGGCCTGCGGTGATGTGCTGATTGTTTGCGCCGGATGGCGCTTTGCTTATCCGGCCTACGGCGGTTGTGCTGTTTGTTTGCGCCGGATGGCGCTTCGCTTATCCGGCCTACGGCGGTGTGCTGTTTGTTCGCGCCGGATGGCGCTTTGCTTATCCGGCCTACGGCGATGTGCTGTTTGTTCGCGCCGGATGGTGCTTTGTTTATTCGGCCTACGGTGATGTGCTGTTTGTAGGCCGGATAAGGTGTTTACACCGCCATCCGGCAATTAAACTACAGGCTGTTCATTCTCGGCGGGCAGCGTTCCAGCAGCTCAACGCTGCCATCCTCATTCTGCTGCTCCAGCATGACATCAAACCCCCACAGGCGATGCACATGTTTCAGCACCTCTTTACGTCCCTTGTCCAGCGGTGCGCGGTTGTGAGGAATATAGCGTAGCGTCAAAGAGCGATCGCCGCGTAAATCCACATTCCAGATCTGAATATTCGGCTCCAGATTGCTCAGGTTGTACTGTGACGAAAGCCGATTGCGGATCTCGCGATAACCTTCCTCATTGTGAATGGCCGAAATTTCCAGATAATTGTGCCGGTCGTCGTCCAGCACGGTAAAGAAACGGAAATCACGCATCACTTTCGGCGACAGGAACTGGCTGATAAAGCTCTCGTCTTTAAAATCACGCATCGCGAAATGCAGGGTTTCCAGCCAGTCTGAACCGGCGATATCCGGGAACCAGTATTTGTCTTCTTCCGTTGGCGACTGGCAAATGCGTTTGATGTCCTGGAACATCGCGAAGCCAAGCGCATAAGGGTTAATTCCGCTATACCACGGGCTGTTGTACGGCGGCTGGAACACCACATTGGTGTGGCTGTGTAAAAACTCCAGCATAAAGCGCTCGGTCACTTTACCTTCATCGTAAAGATGATTCAGGATGGTGTAGTGCCAGAACGTCGCCCAGCCTTCGTTCATCACCTGCGTCTGTTTTTGCGGATAGAAATACTGGCTGACCTTGCGCACGATGCGCAGGATCTCGCGCTGCCATGACTCCAGCAACGGCGCGTTCTTTTCCATAAAGTAGAGCAGGTTTTCCTGCGGTTCAGACGGGTAACGCCGCGTTTCGGCGACGGCTTTCTCTTCCTCTTTCTTCGGCAGAGTACGCCACAGCATATTCACCTGGCTTTGCAGATACTCTTCGCGACTTTTCTGCCGGGCTTTCTCCTCCTGCAACGAAATTTTTTGCGGGCGTTTGTAGCGATCGACGCCATAGTTCATCAGCGCATGGCAGGAATCCAGCAGCTTTTCAACTTCGTCCACGCCATAGCGTTCTTCGCATTCGGTAATGTAATTACGGGCAAAGATCAAGTAATCGACAATCGAACTGGCGTCGGTCCAGCTGCGGAACAGGTAGTTATTCTTGAAGAAAGAGTTATGCCCATAGCACGCGTGCGCCATCACCAGCGCCTGCATAGTAATGGTGTTCTCTTCCATCAGATAAGCGATACACGGGTTGGAGTTAATGACGATTTCATAGGCCAGCCCTTGCTGACCGTGCTTATACAGGCGCTCGGTTTCAATGAATTTTTTGCCAAACGACCAGTGAGGATAGTTGATCGGCATCCCGACGCTGGAATAGGCATCCATCATCTGCTCAGAGGTGATCACCTCGATTTGGTGCGGGTAGGTATCCAGTTTGTAGAGTTTCGCGACGCGGTCAATCTCCGCCAGATAGACATCCAGCAGATCAAACGTCCAGTCGGGTCCATCGCTCAAACGTGTGCTGTCCTTGTTCATGGAATCAATCGTAGCCATTCGCGCACCCTCATTGTTGGCGGCACTCTCTGTCTGGAGCACCTCATTTCAAGCATAGAACACCGTGTTAAAAAACGTGCTGATGAAGAAAATTTTTCTTTGCGATTTCGCAGCGCCGGCACGCCAGAAACTGGCATGGCTGCGATATTTTATGCTGGATAAAAATGACGCACAGCAGGAGATGCCAAAGCAGAGAGATCCCTGACAACAGAGGCAGATGTGAGGTGCGTCACCATAAAAAAGCCATATGTTGAATAATATTTTCAACTGAGTTATCAAGATGTAATTAGAAGATTGTTCTTTTACTGTTAACGGAGTGGCTATGCGAGTTGTCATACTGGGAAGTGGCGTCGTTGGCGTAACCAGCGCCTGGTATCTGTGTCAGGCTGGGCATGACGTCACCGTCATCGATCGTGAACCTGGCCCGGCGCTGGAAACCAGCGCGGCGAACGCCGGACAAATTTCTCCGGGCTATGCCGCGCCGTGGGCGGCGCCGGGTGTGCCGCTGAAGGCCATCAAGTGGATGTTCCAGCGCCATGCGCCGCTGGCTGTTCGCCTGGACGGGACGCAGTTTCAGTTGAAGTGGATGTGGCAAATGTTGCGTAACTGCGACACCCGCCATTACATGGAGAACAAAGGGCGCATGGTGCGTCTGGCGGAGTACAGCCGTGATTGCCTGAAAGCGCTGCGTGCCTCAACCGGCATTCAGTATGAAGGGCGTCAGGGCGGAACATTGCAGTTATTCCGTACCGCGCAACAGTATGAGAACGCCACCCGCGATATCGCCGTTCTGGAAGATGCCGGCGTACCGTATCAGCTACTGGAATCCAGTCGCCTGGCGGAGGTTGAACCTGCGCTGGCGGAAGTGGCGCACAAACTGACCGGCGGCCTGCGTCTGCCCAATGATGAAACCGGAGATTGCCAGCTGTTCACTCAGCGCCTGGCGCAGATGGCGGAACAGGCGGGCGTGACGTTTCGCTTCAACACGCCGGTGGAAAAACTGCTGTACGAAGGTGAACAAATTTACGGCGTGAAGTGCGGGGATGACATCATCAAAGCCGATGCTTACGTGATGGCGTTTGGCTCTTACTCGACGGCGATGCTCAAAGGGATCGTCGATATTCCGGTCTATCCGCTTAAAGGTTATTCGCTGACGATTCCGGTCGCACAGGACGATGGCGCGCCAGTTTCGACTATCCTTGATGAAACCTACAAAATCGCCATTACCCGTTTTGATAAGCGCATTCGCGTGGGGGGAATGGCGGAAATTGTCGGCTTTAACACTGAATTATTACAACCGCGTCGTGAAACGCTGGAGATGGTCGTACGCGATCTCTTCCCGCGCGGAGGGCATGTGGAACAAGCCACGTTCTGGACCGGGCTGCGGCCAATGACCCCGGATGGTACGCCGGTGATCGGACGGACGCGCTTCAAAAACCTGTGGCTGAACACCGGGCATGGGACGCTGGGCTGGACAATGGCCTGCGGTTCAGGGCAATTACTGAGCGATATTCTTTCAGGTCGTACACCTGCTATTCCTTATGACGACCTGAGCGTAGCGCGGTACAGCCCTGGCTTTACGCCGTCACGACCCCGGCATCTTCATGGCGCGCATAACTAATAAGGAAGCGAGATGACCCGCCCTATACTGGCCAGCCTTGACCTGCAGGCGATGAAACAAAATCTTGGCATTGTGCGCCAGGCCGCCCCGAACGCTCGCGTCTGGTCGGTGGTGAAAGCCAATGCCTACGGACATGGTATCGAGCGTATCTGGACGGCGTTGGGGGCGACCGACGGCTTTGCCATGCTCAATCTCGAAGAGGCGATTACGCTGCGAGAGCGGGGATGGAAAGGGCCGATCTTAATGCTGGAAGGGTTCTTCCATGCCGACGAGCTGGCCATATATGACACATACCGTCTGACGACCTGCATACACAGCAACTGGCAGCTCAAAGTGTTGCAAAACGCGCGCCTGAACGCGCCGCTGGATGTTTATCTCAAAGTGAATAGCGGCATGAACCGGCTGGGTTTTTTACCCGAGCGGGTACAGACCGTCTGGCAGCAACTGCGGGCGCTGCCGAATGTGGGCGAAATGACGTTAATGTCGCACTTTGCCGATGCTGAGCACCCGGAAGGGATCGACCAGGCGATGACGAAAATCGCCCATGCGACGGAAGGGCTTGAATGCCGTCGCTCGCTGTCGAATTCAGCGGCTACGCTGTGGCATCCTGAAGCCCATTTTGACTGGGTGCGACCCGGAATTATTCTGTATGGCGCATCGCCGTCAGGACAGTGGCGGGATATCGCCAATACCGGGCTGAAACCGGTTATGACCCTGAGTAGCCAGATTATTGGCGTACAGACGCTGAAAGCGGACGATCGGGTCGGGTATGGCGGACGCTATACCGCGACCCAGGAGCAGCGCATCGGGATTGTGGCGGCGGGCTATGCGGATGGTTATCCCCGTCATGCGCCAAACGGCACGCCAGTGCTGGTGGACGGTGTGCGTACCGGAACGGTTGGCACCGTGTCGATGGATATGCTGGCGGTGGATCTGACGCCGTGCCCGCAGGCGGGTATCGGTACGTCTGTGGAACTGTGGGGGAAAGAGATCAAGATTGATGATGTCGCCTCTGCGGCGGGAACGGTGGGGTATGAACTGATGTGCGCGCTGGCGCCGCGTGTTCCGGTTGTGACGGCGTAACTTTTTTGTGGCGCCGTAGGATGGCGCCTGTGCTTATCCGGCCTACAGAGGGCAGAGTGTAGGCCGGATAAGGCGTGTCAACGCCGCCATCCGGCAGCGTCTCCATTATTCCATTTCATCTCCCGCGACGCGAACCCCGACCTTACGCACGGCGTTGTCTTCTTTCTCTGCGACCGTCCAGATCATGCCGGCAAACTCCACCTGGTCGCCCACAACCGGCGCGGCACCCAGCAACTGCTGTACGATTTCCCCCAGCGTCTGCTGTTTATCGCGATATTCCGTTCCTTCGTCCAGACCGTAAATCAGGGCGACGTCAGCAAACTTCGCATTGGCTTCGAGAATAAAATCGCCGAAAAAGCGCTGATCCAGCGCGACCGGCGGCGACTGGCTGAACAGTTTGCCCAGCGCCGGAAGGTCGCGTTCACGTCCAATAACGCACAGAACGTCGCCTTCGCGTAAACGGGTGCTTCCGGTCGGGTGGAACAGCACGTTGTCGCGAAACAGGGCGGCGATGCGGGTCTCCTGCGGCATGTGCAGATCGCGCAGCGCGGCGCCGACGCACCACTTATCTTCACTCAACTGGTAGACAAACTGCTCCCAGGGGTTTTCCGGGTGAATATCCAGCCCGATACGCGAAACCGGCCAGCCGACGGGAGGCACCACCACTTTGGCTTTTTTGGCCGCCCAGGTCAGGGACGTTCCCTGGAACAGCAGCGATATCAGCACTACAAAGAATGCGACATTAAAAAACAGTCGGGCATTCTCCAGCCCGGCCATCATCGGGAAAACCGCCAGGATAATGGGTACGGCGCCACGCAGCCCCACCCAGCTGATGAAGATCCGCTCACGCAGATTAAAGCCCCGAAACGGCAGCAGGCCCGCGAAAACGGAGAGCGGGCGAGCCACCAGAATCATCCAGACTGACAGCACCAGCGCCGGAACGGCGATAGGCAGCAGATCGGATGGCGTAACGAGCAGTCCCAGCACGAGGAACATGGCGATTTGCGCCAGCCAGGCCAGGCCGTCAAAGTTTTGCAGGATGCCAAACCGGTTGCGGATAGGGCGGTTGCCCAGCAGGAATCCACACAGGTAAACGGCCAGAATGCCGCTGCCTTCCAGCGCGGTGGTTACGGCGAAAACGAGAATTCCCCCGCTCAGCGCCAGCAGCGGATATAACCCGGTGGGCAAGGCAATCCGGTTAATCATTTGCTGAAGCAGATATCCGCCGCCTAACCCCAGCATGATCCCCAGTCCAAACTGCTGGATGATATCGAGCACGAAAAGCCAGCTCAGGCCGGTCTCATGTTTCTGAATCATCTCTATCAGCGTGATGGTCAGGAAAACCGCCATCGGGTCGTTACTCCCGGATTCGATTTCCAGCGTCGAACCGACGCGTTCGTTAAGCCCTTTACCGCCCAGCAGAGAAAAAACGGCAGCCGCATCCGTTGAACCGACGATGGCGCCAATCAGCAGCCCTTCAATGAGATCCAAATGAAAGAGCCAGGCGGCCATCATGCCGGTGAGACCGGAGGTAATCAGTACCCCTACCGTCGCGAGCGAGAGCGCCGGGCCCAGGGCGACGCGAAAGGAGCTGGCCTGGGTACGCATCCCGCCATCCAGCAGAATAATTGCCAGCGCGAGGTTACTCACCATGTACGCGAAAGGATAATTATCAAACGGGATACCGCCAACGCCATCAACACCCGCGAGCATGCCAATCGCGAGAAAGATAACCAGAATAGGGATGCCAAGACGAGATGAGAATGAACTTAATAAGATACTACAGGTTACGAGGACTGAACCCAAAATGAAAAGACTAATAATGGCTGCGGCATCCAACGTTATGTTACTCCTGAATTACGCTGTTTCTAATAGTAAACCCTAACATAATAACGACAGAAACAGCGTTTTACTTAGCCCAGGCGACGGCTTTTTTTATGATTTGAGGACAGGATGGCCGGAGAGTGTGAGTTGGCTGCCATTTTCGCCATTTTTTAGCACCGCGTGGGCGCCGAGCGGCAGCGTAACGGTGCGTTGCTCATGACCAAAATCCAGACCGGTCACGACGGGGATGGAGAGACGGGAACGCAGAAACGCGTAAACCGCGTCAAGATCGTAACCGGCATCGTAATCATTCGGCGCGCTACCGCTGAAACTGCCCAATATCAGCGCGTTCTGCCGGGACAGAATCCCCGCGTGATACAGTTGCAGAAGCATTCGCTCAACGCGGAAAGGATGCTCGTTAATATCCTCCAGCACCAGTACGCCATTTTCAATGGCGGGCATCCACGGGGTGCCGATAAGGGAGACCAGCATGGCCAGATTGCCACCCCACAGCGTGCCTCCCGTCTCACATGTCGGGCCGTTACCTTGCCACTCCACCGTGAACTGCGCGTTGCACAAGGCCCGCCAGAAATGGCGCTCGGTGAAGGTGTTCATCTCCTCCGCGCCGAAATTCGCCGCCAGCATGGGGCCGCTAAACGTTATCACCTTGCCCAGCGCCAGCAGGGCGGACTGAATCACCGTAAAATCGCTGTGGCCGCAGATCAGCAGCGGGTTCGCCTGTTGCCGTGCGATGAGCGCCTGCCAGTCAATGCTCTCCAGCAGACGACTGGCGCCGTAACCGCCGCGAACCGGCATCACAATGGTATCGGGCGTCGTCAGGCGGGCGAGGCCGTTAACATCCGCCAGACGCTCGGCGTCTGAACCGGCAAAACGCTGGTCACGGCGGCCAATGACGGCGGCGTTATCCACCTGGTGGCCGGATTCGATCAGCCGTTGTACGCCGCGTAAGGCCGCTTGCTGATTGATGCAGTAACCCGATGGGGCGATTAAGTGAAACAGGGACATGGCAATTCCTTGCTGACATCTAAAACCAAATGTATATCATGCCGATTGAGCATGTCGTTGTCACTCGCAGCGGCGAATTCCGGCTATAAGGATAGATGACGTGAAATTGAGATGGTTTGCTTTTTTGGTTGTATTGCTGGCGGGCTGTAGTTCAAAGCAGGATTACAAGAATCCGCCCTGGAACGCCGAAGTCCCGGTTAAACGGGCAATGCAGTGGATGCCGATAAGTGAAAAAGCCGGGGAGGCCTGGGGCGTCAGCCCGCGTCTGATTACCGCGATCATCGCGATTGAATCGGGCGGTAATCCGACGGTGGTCAGTAAATCCGGGGCGGTTGGGTTAATGCAGCTGAAGGCCTCGACGTCCGGGCGCGATGTTTATCGTCATATGGGCTGGAGCGGCGAACCGTCGACCAGCGAACTGAAAAACCCGGAGCGGAATATCTCGATGGGGACGGCGTACCTGAGTATTCTGGAACACGGGTCGCTGGCCGGTATTAACGATCCGCAGGTGATGCAGTACGCGCTGGTGGTCTCTTATGCCAATGGCGCGGGCGCGCTGCTGCGTACGTTCTCTTCCGATCGCAAAAAAGCGATTGAGAAAATCAACGATCTGAACGCGGATGAGTTTTTCGAGCACGTTGCCAAAAATCATCCTGCGCCACAGGCGCCGCGTTATATCTGGAAACTCCAGCAAGCGCTGGATGCGATGTAACCCGCACGGGGGTTATTCACGCACCTTATTGGATTTTTCCCGCGCTTCCCGTTCAAGAGAGAAAATAATCCGCTGTAATTCCCGCTCCACCGCCGGGCTGACGTTGAGAAAACGAAAGCTCAGACGGGGAGTGGTAATCGTTTCATTTTTACCGTCAATCACTCTGCGTTCGCTGATGGAAATAAGCTGGGCGTCAAAGTGGAAAACGCCCCATTGCCCCATGTTCAGCTCAAGTTGCGAAAAGCGCATGCCTTCGGTTAATCCGGCGGGTTTTGTCGCTTCCAGCAATGCGCCCATGCCGCCCAGCGAGAGATCGAACAAGCGAAAACGTAGCGTGTTGTCGTCCGGCATTTTCGCCTGGCAGTAGTAGGGGGGATGCAAAGGCGCGGAAATACGGAAATACTCCCGGCGCTGAACGAACCACAGCTCGGGCGGCAGCGCGGTAATAAATGCCGGAAGCTGCTGGTATTCGCCACGGGTGAGCTGATCCAGCGTGAACTCCACTTTCGCGCCCTGCGTTTCTGCGGTAATGGTTATCTGTCTGGCGCGCTGAACGGCGATGTTTTCATAGTCCTGGCTGCCGAAATCCATCACCAGTTTTTCCGCGTTAACGTCCAGAATCTTACTGATGAACTGCCCCCCGGCCCAGGAGATGCGTAGTGGCACCTGGCTCTTGTTTAAATCTTTGAGTACGCCTAATACCGCCAACGGGTTTTGCTTCAGGAACTGCTCACTGTAGTGACTCACGCGTAATGACTCCTGGATGCCTGACAGATTATCGTTTGGTTATCGGCATGGCATGACGGAACTTAAGACAAATGGGTGAAATTTTTATCAACGCCAGCGCATAACGTTGCAGGATGAAAAGCATGGCCGGTTGATTTGCCTATACTTAAGGGACTGGCGCAAGAACGTCTTGCGCATGCTTTCACTGGAAAGAGGGCCTGAATATGGGAATTATTGCCTGGATTATTTTTGGTCTGATTGCAGGTGTTATCGCTAAGCTGATTATGCCGGGTCGCGATGGCGGTGGTTTTATACTGACCTGTATTCTCGGTATCGTTGGTGCGGTTGTCGGCGGCTGGCTGGCAACCATGTTTGGTATCGGCGGCAGCATCAGCGGGTTCAATCTTCACAGTTTCCTGGTGGCCGTCGTCGGGGCGATTGTTGTGCTCGGCGTTTTTCGCCTTCTGCGGCGCAATTAAATGAACAGAGCGGATGTGGGGATGAGGGCGTAAATCGGCGACACGCTACCCAGGCGTGTTTTCCGTTCACTTGATGCCCATTATCGCTCTGGCGCATTATCAGTCGTGAACGTGTCAGGGGAGGCGTCTTCCCGGCACGTTTACGGGGATTCAACAGACGTCAGAACAATCTGTATTCCTGAGCAACGCCTGGCCGGATTAACGGCGAAAGCCGGCTTGATTTGTGAATAAAAATGAGAATAATTGTCATTCCATTTCACATATAATAATTTGCTCATGAAAACAACTCATCGTTTCACATTACGCGCGCTCTCTGGATGTATCACCTTAGCCCTGACTTTCCCGTCTTATGCTGAAGAGGCAAAAGAGTCGACCATTGTGGTCACCGCCGCCGGGCAGGAGAGCCTTCTTCCGGCCTGGACCAACAGCGCCACCAAATCCGCCGTGCCGGAAAGCAAAACGCCGCAGGTGATCAACACCATCGACAGGCAGGAGATTGAGCAACGCCACGCCAACTCGGTGAATGAAATTCTGCGCTACGCGCCGGGCGTGTCAACGGAAGTTCGCGGTAATACCTCCTATATGAGTGAATATAAGATTCGCGGTTTTACGGTGGATCAGGAGTATTACAACGGCCTGCAACTGCCGTACAACGTGACCGGGAATACCAAAGCGCGTATTGATCCGCTGCTGATTGAAAGCGTGGATATTCTGAAAGGCCCGGCCTCGGTGCTGTACGGCAATGGATCGCCGGGTGGACTGGTAAACATCCAGAGTAAAAAACCGCAGGCGGAACAGAAAACGGAAGTGGGCTTCAACACCGGCACCCGTAATCTGAAAGAGGGTTATCTGGATTCAACCGGGCAAATCAGCGACAGCGACTGGAACTACCGTTTACTCGGCAAAGCGACGGAAGGGGATGATCAACCACATACCTCCCGCTATGAAAACTATCTGGTTGCCCCGTCCGTTACCTGGCAACCGGACAACAAAACGCGTCTGACGATTGATGCGCTGGCGCAGAATACACCGTCGCTGTCGCCTTCCAACCCGCTGCCCATTTCTTATCTGCGCTCAGAGTATGCGGGGCGTCGTGATTTTGCCGGAGATGAGTGGAGCGGCTTTAAGCAGCGTCAATGGATGCTGGGTTACAGCTTTGAACACCAGTTTGACAGCGGCTGGGGCTTCAATCAGAAAGCGCGCTACTTTGATGTGGATACCCACCAGCGTAGCGTCTACTCCACCGGAAATACGGGGAATCCGGTCTGGGAGTTGAACCGGTTTGCCTACACGACCGATGAAGACCTGAAAAGTTTTAACATCGACAACCAGGTTACGAAAACGGTAGTGTCAGGCGACTGGCAGCACCATCTGCTGGCAGGCTTCGATTACCAGAAGCTCGACAGCCATTACTTCTACCGCTATGCCAGCAGCACGCCGGGGATCGACATGCGCCACCCGAACTATCGTCAGATTCATACCGACGATTTAGGGCTGAGTACTGCGCAGAATAACCGTCTCTCTTATCAGCAGAATGGTTATTATCTTCAGGATCAGATTGCGTTTGGCGGCCTGAACCTGCTGGCGAGCGTGCGTTACGATGACTATCGTTCCGCCACGACCGACTATCTGCAAAACGGCGATAAAACCTGGATTTCACAGGATCGCGTCACCAAACGTTTCGGTGCGTTATATGCGTTTGAAAATGGGATCTCTCCATTTATCAGCTATTCCGAAGGCTTTAAGCCGATCTCGCCGCAAGGGACTCTGACCTCGAAAGAGGTGAAGCCGACCACCAGCAAGCAGGTTGAGGGCGGGGTGAAATACCTGCTGGCGGAATACGCGACCACCTTTACCGCATCGGTGTTTAATATCCGCCAGAAAAATGTGCTTTCCGCCACGCCAACCTGGGATTACCGTCAGACCGGCGAGATTGAGTCAAAAGGGGCCGAACTGTCGATTGTCAGCCGTCCGGCGGATAACGTCACGCTGATCGCCAACTATGCCTATACCCATGCGATCAACACGGAAGATGAAACGTATGAAGGCAAACGTCCGACTCAGGTGCCGGAAAACGCGTTTAACCTGTGGGGCGATTACACCTTTGATAATACGCCGCTGCGCGGGCTGAACGTTGGCGCGGGCGTCCGTTATACCGGGCCGATGGAGATCTCGCCAGCTAACGACAAAGGCAAACTCGGCGGCACGACGCAGTATGATATGGCCGTCTCTTACCGTCTGGGAGAGGCGATCCCATCGTTGAGCGGGGTGACGCTGAAGGCCAGCGCGCAGAATATTACCAACAAAGAGACGTTTAGCTGTTACGACGACAACAACTGCTGGATTGGTCGCGACCGCACCGTTCAGGTTGGCGCCAGCTACAGCTTCTGATAGCAACCCGGCCTGCAATTGCGCAGGCCGGGTTCGTTTTCATTCGGCGGAACAATCAGAACTTATATTCCACCCCGGCCCAGAAATTACGGCCTTCCTCGATAAACCCTTCGCTGTAGGCATACTTCGTATCGAACAGGTTGTTCACGGACGCGTTGACGCTAAAACCGTAGCCCACCGCATAATCCGCGCGGATATGGGTAATGGCAAATCCGCCCGCTTTCTGTGAACCGTCTGAATTGCTGTAGCTGGAGGAACGCGCCTCTTCTGACAGCGTAATACTCAGCGGTTCCCACGGCTTGAGCGTCATCCATGCGGTGAGCGTCTGCGTTGGCAAATCGGTGATTTCACCGATTTCATCACGCTTGACGTCCGCGTGGATCAGCCCATAGCTCAGCCCGACATCCAGCATTTCAGACACATTGCCTTTGATTCCGGCATCCAGACCGGTGTAATCCACCCGGCCGCTATTGCGGTTCTGGATCGTATCGGCATCAATATTGTGCGACAGGATTGCGTCGGTCACACGGTTATAGTACACGCTGACCTCGAATCCCCAGTCGCGGGTCAGCGAACCGTTCCAGGTCAGATCCACGCTGCGGGCGCGTTCGGGTTTTAACTGCGGGTTGACGATAGCCACCTGGTTATACGCCGGTTTCGACGTGGTATACCGCTCTTTGAGCGTCGGGAAACGCGTCCGGTCAGAGTAAGAGAGCGCCAGCGTGTCCTCGTTTGCGAAGTGGTATTTGGTCATGACCTGCCAGTTAAACGCCGACTGGTTGTTGTCGTCGTAGTGGGTTACGCTGCCATCTTTTTCGTGCTTCATCCCTTCCAGACTGTCACGCCAGTCATAGCTAATACCGGCCACGACATCCACATTATCGGCGGCGGCCCACTGGTATTCGCTGGCTAACGACCAGGTGCGATCTTCATAGCGATCGTATGCCGCATGCGGCGCGCCTTTTTCACGGTGGACGTCATCTTTCCAGTTAACGGCGAACGAGAGCAGATCGTTTTCACGCATTTCGGCGGCGAGTTGTAACCCTGCGCCATCGCTGTAATCAGAATAGTGGCTATAGCTGCCTTTCTTGTTTTTCAGGTCGGCAAGGGAGTTGTACATCATCAGCGTGTTTTCAAAGGTGTCGCGATAAAGCCGGCTTTTCAGCGTGAAGCGATCGCCCAGATGCGTGGTGCCCTGATAGTAATAACTCTCTTTATCGTATTGCGGCCACTGCCAGTAGCGCGACTTCTGGCTGCTGGTGCCTGCGTATGGCGGGTTGTCCTTTTCACCGTCCTGGTTGATATAGGTCAGGGTGTACTCGTCATTTTCGCGCGGCGTGAAGCCCAGCTTAACAATGCCCCGTTTATCATCTGCCGACGAGTTGATCATCTTCCCGTTGCTGCCTGCAATGGCGTTGTCCACCCCGTGCGGCAGACCCAGGAAATCCTGCTTCAACTGGCTACCGCTGACTTGCAGATAACCCAGCTCATTACTGGCGCCAAACGAGGCGTGCATATCGTGGGCGTTATCTTTGCTCCGGCTCCATCCCTGGCGATAACCGATGCTCCCTTCGAGAGGTTTTGTCGGTTTTTTGGTGGTGATGTTGATCGCGCCACCCATCTGGTTAGGGCCTTGCAACAGCGATGAGTAGCCTTTGGACACCTCAACGGAGGCAATGTCCGAGGTGAGGAAGCGCCCTAAGTCGAGGTTGCCGTCGTAAGGGATGTAAACCGGCACGCCGTCGAAAAAGATCGGAACCTGGCGGCTGTCAAAACCGCGAACTTTGACCTGCTGTTCGTTGCGGTTGCCTGATTTTTGCAACGCCACGCCGGGGATGACGCTTAATGCCTGCGCCACATTCTGCTTATCCAGATCCTGCATGGTTTGTTGACCAAGCACCGTGGTGGTCGCCGCAGAGGCGGGGCTCGACCAGACGGTTATGGTGTCGCTTTCTTGCCCAGCAAACGCATTATGCGCAAAAGCTACCGATAATGCCGTGTAAAGACAACTCTGAGTGAATTTCATTGTTTTTATTCCATTTATCAATGTTATATGTCACTTTCGTCCGGGTTCAGGATGACGTTGATATCCATCGGTGGTGCGTAGTACGGTGCGGATGTAATAAAGAGCCTGATACCACAGTCGAGATAACTCGCCAGAGTGGCGAGGTTGATGCCGCCAGTCAGCGCCAGCGTGCAATGGGGGGCCAGCGAAGGCGCCGCCCGGGCCACCTCCGCCGCCTGATGTGGGGTAAATTTGTCGAGTTGCAAAACGTCGGGGCCTGCGCGGAGCGCTTCAAGGGCTTCCTCTGGGGTGTCTGCTTCGACGACGATCTTTTTTTCCGGGGCATGACGGCGCAACTGCGAAATGGCCCCGGCCCAGTCGTTACCGGGGGCGAGAAAACGGCGGTGATTTGCAAACAGCAGCACGGTTTCCGCGCACCCGGCGCGGTGAATGATTCCGCCTGCGGCGAGCACCGCCTGTGCGGCTAACAGCCGGGTGCCGGGAATGGCTTTACGCGTGCAGGCTATTTGCCCGTCGGGGTAACGGCTATGCAGGATGTGAAGCATGCTGTCGAGATAGTGTGAAACGCCGCAGCTCCACTCCAGTACGTTTTGTACGGCCTTCCAGCCCTGGTGCAGCGCCGCCGCATTCCCGCTGACGCTGATCAATCGTTGACCGGCTGCGGCGCGCTCGCCGTCGCTCATCTGCTCCAGGACGGTCAGCCCCAGCGACTGCAACATTTGTCTGGCCACGGCAATGCCGCTCACGCAGCCGCCCTGTCGATGGCGGAAGGTCATGCGGCCTGGCAGATTGCCGATGCCCAGAGCGCGTGTGGTCAGGTCGCCTCCCTGAATATCCTCCAGCAGCAATGCGTCCGTTTGTGCGTGTGAGAAGTAGATCATTTCAGCGCCTTTTGTGGAATGCTGTCCCACCAGATCAGCGCCCAGTCCCGGCTGGCCGGGGCAAGGGCGCTGGCATCCTGCTGTTGATACCAGCGGTACAGACGTTCACGCTCTTCATCGCTGATGTCGCCCATGCTCCAGCGAGCGTTTTCAGCAAAGCGTTCCCAGGTGCTGTTGTCCTGCTGGCAGTTCTGCCCACGGATAAAATCGACATGGGCGCAGATCCCCATCTGGTACAGGACATTGAGGGCATAAATATAGTTAGGCAGCTCGATAACCTCGCGACCCAACGCGCGCTGGATAGTGGGGGAAACAAAAGAGGAACTGACCAGGTGCGTGGTATAGACGCGCAGCTGCGCCTGGTTGTTGAGTTTTGTCATCGCCTGGCGCATATCCGCAACGAGCGTTGAGCGGGAGGCAACGGCGATATCGCAGCGCGGGAGATCGCTCCAGTCATCTTCCCAGGCGCGTTGCACCCAGTGAACATGGGTTGCCCGTTGCTCTGTCGCGCGACGGGCGGCAACGCGCAGCATTCCGGGGCTGTAATCCACGCCGCAGATATGCGGTATTTTTCCCGCTAACGCCAGCGAGACGGTGCCCGGGCCGCAGCCCATATCAAACAGCGAGTTCACGCCCTGCAAATCCATTTTTTCCGTCAGCTGTTGCAGGTAGGTGTCCGTCGGTGACGCGCAGTTTTCTGCCATTTTCTCTGCCCGTTTATCCCAATGGTCGGGCGTTTTTTCCGTTCGTTTCGCCTGCAATAGCTGCTGGCGGTAGAGGTCTGCAAAATCAATGTCATCAATGAGCATGGCTGTCCCTTATTGCTGATCGCCAAAAAGATGGCGGTGGATTTGTGTGGGCGAGACCCGATTAAGCGCGGCCAGATTGTCGGCAGCGAGCTGGCGCTCTGGCGCGCCTTGCGATACCTGGCCGTCGGACTCCACGCGCACGACGCTGTCGGCTATCGCCCTGGCATGGAGCGGATGATGGGTTGACATCAGTAGCGCCATCCCCGTTTTTTTCAGTGTCACCAGTGTGTCGAGCAGGCGGATCTGGTGACCAAAGTCGAGGCTGGAGGCGGGTTCATCCAGCAGTAGCAGGCGAGGGCGTTGCGCCAGGGCGCGGGCGATCAGCACCAGTTGACGCTCTCCGCCGCTCAGGGTGTTCCAGCGTCGGTGCGCCAGATGGACGATTTCAAGCGCGGCGAGCTGATGGTGGGCAATCTCTCGCTCCCTGGCGCCGGGAACGGCGAATGCCGCCATTTTCGGCGTCAGCCCCATCATCACCATATCCAGAGCGGTGAAGGCGAACGCGCCGTCGTGCGCCTGTGGCACCCAGGCAATGGCGCTGGCGCGCTCCCGGTCAGAAAAACGCTGCACCGCCACGCTATCAAGCAGGATGTCGCCGCTGATCAAGGGGAGAACGCCAAGAATGGTGCGCATCAGCGTGGTCTTGCCGCTGCCGTTTGCGCCGAGTAAACAGCAAATTTCTCCCGCCGGTACGGTAAAAGAGACGTCGCGCAAAACCGGGCGTCGGGCGTATCCCAGGTTGGCGTGGTGAACCGTCAGTCGTGTCATTGGCGTCCTCCGCGCAGCAGAAGCAGCAAAAAGAAAGGGGCGCCGATAAATGCGGTGAGGATCCCCAGCGGAATCTCCGTACTGCTGATTGCGCGCGCGAGCGTGTCGGTCAGCAGCAGTAAAATGGCGCCGGCGCCCATTGAGACAGGAAGCAACTGCTGGTGGTTATTGCCGGTGAGCAACCTGCCGATATGCGGCACGACTAAGCCTATCCAGCCGATAATCCCGGCAATCGCCACCGTGCTGGCGGTGATGAGCGTCGCGCAGACAATCAGCGCGAGCCGAAGGCGGGTAACGTTGATGCCCAGGGAACGGGCTTCATCATCTGAAAGCGTCAGTAAATTCATACGCCAGCGCAGTAGCAGCAAAGGGATGGCGCCGAACAGAATCAGCGGCGCCGAGAAGCAAAGATCATGCAGCGTGATGGTAGAGAGTCCGCCGAGTAACCAGAAGGTGATGGAGGGCAACTGGGTATAGGGATCGGCCAGCGTTTTTATCAGGGAAATTCCCGCTCCGCACAGCGTACCGAGCGCGATACCCACCAGCACAAGGGTTAATACGGGGTCGTGACGCGTCACCCGACGGGTAATCAGCCAGACGCCAGCAACCACCAGCAGACCGCCGCCGAACGCGTAGAGCTGGATAAACAAAATCGGCAGGCCCAGCAAAATCGCCGTACATGCGCCTAACCCCGCTCCGGCGGCAACGCCGAGAATATCCGGGGAGACCAGCGGGTTGCGAAACATCCCCTGATACGTCGTGCCCGCGCCCGCCAGCGCAGCGCCCAGCAGCAGCGCGGCGAGAATACGGGGGAGGCGGATCTGCCAGAACACGATTTGATCCTGTGTCGGCACCGTGTCATGGCTGAAGATCATCGCCAGCACCTGCCGGGCATCGAGGTGATAAGCGCCCGATACGCTGGCAAAGGCAATACAGAGAAGGGCAATCCCCAGCATCAGGACAGAAAGGGTGGTCGTTCTCATCAGATGATCGCCCACTGTTGATACTGTTCGTCAGTCAGCGACGTATGCCAGAACAGGCGCGCATAACGCACCATATCGTCTTTAAAATGTTGATTAACGTTCGGGTCCAGCCAGGCATGCAACCGGCGCAGCCCGAGTAAACGGTTAATGCCCGGCGGCGCATCCAGCCAGCCAAACGGCAGGCCGCTCAGGAAAAGAATGCGCTTGTCCGCAACCGCCTTAACGCCTTGCCAGACGGGGTCGTGACGCAGGTAGTGCGCCGTGGCGGCATCCTGTACCAGAATGATGTCGGGCTGCCAGGTGAGTAAGTTTTCCATAGAGACCTGGGCCAGTCCGCTTCGTCCGGGGATTCGCGCTACGTTGTGTAATCCCAGCAACTCTGCCGCTTCCGTATGCAGCGATCCCTGTAATCCCGTCTCCAGACCTCGGGCGCCCCGCGCCGCATAAAAACGAATACCGGCAGCAGGCGTGTGGGAAAACGCGAGCGCTTGCGCAATGAAGCGCTGAGCCAGCGCCGCCTGAGCGGCAGTACGCGCCTCCATTCCCAGCGCTTGTCCTGCGGCTTGCAGTTGTTCCGGCGTTTGCCGCAGTTCACCGTTAATCAGCAGCCACGGAATCCGGGTCTGAGCGCTGACTTGGCGCGCCTGCGAAAGCCAGGTTTCATCGGCGTTGCCGCAATCCACTACCAGATCGGGATGCAGGGCCAGCAGCCCTTCCAGAGACAACGTGCTGGCGCGCCCCGCCAGCCTGCCCAGTTTGGGCAACGCCCGAATGGACTCGGGGAAGGGAATCGCCGCCTGTCGCGAGAAATCAAAAGAGGAGAAACCCACCAGCTTTTCCGGCGCGACGGCCAGCAGTAACACATCGGCGGGCGCACCGGCGCTCACCACGCGGCGAATAATATTGCCTTCCGGCGGGCGGCCAATAGCAAACGTCAGCGGTGTCTGCGCAATGCCAGGGAGGTGGCGAAACAGCAGCGCAGAGGCCATTGCCTGAGCGAATCTCCGTCTTGTGAGCGGCATTGTTTTCATCCTGAAATGGTTAAAAAATCGCTATATGTTTACATATATAACGTTAAAAAACTTGTTCAGTATCAAATTCTCACCGATGAAAAGGGGGTCTAACCCTTAAGAGCTATGAGGGGCAGAGATGAACGCGCGGCATTGCCAGGAAGAAAAATCCGCGACGGCGCGCGGATTTTTGTCAGCATGATGGTCGGGTCACATTACGGCGTGGTTTCAACCTGTTTTTGCGGCGCAGGCTGGGAAGCGCCTGGCGCTGCGGGGCGAGTGGCCGGTACGCTGTCGCACGGTTTCTCTTTTGGACAGATCAGGTCGAGCATTTTTAACGTCACGCCGTTGGTCCAGCCGAAACCATCCTGAAGAGGATATTCTCCACCGCCGCCGCCGGTTCCCGTACTGCTGACGTCATATTTCTCAACCAGCTTTTGTTCGCGGTCGTAGGTATGCTGAACGTTAGTGAGGAAGCGCCAGGTGACATCCATCGCGATGTTGTCCTGCCCGTAATTCTGCAACCCTTCGGTCGCCACCCACTGTAACGGCGCCCAGCCATTGGGGGCGTCCCATTGCTGCCCGCTTTTCACCGAGGTGGTGGACAGTCCGCCAGGCTGCAACAGGTGCGCCTGGGTCGCGGCAGCCACTTTGCTGGCGCGATCTTTCGCCGCCGCGTTGACATACAGCGGGAACAGCGTGGCCGCCGTCAGTTGGTTACGCACCTTTTTGCTCTTCAGATCGTAGTCGGCATACCAGCCTTCCTGATTGTTCCACAGGTGCGTTTCAATGCCTTTCTGACGGGCGCTGGCGAGCGCTTCATACTGGTTCGCGTTGGCGTCATCGCCTGCCGCTTTGCTGGCGCGCGCCAGCATTTTCTCCAGTTTATACAGCAGGGCGTTGAGATCGACAGGGACGATGCTGGTGGTGCGAATGGTGCTCAGCTGATTCGGATCGTCCATCCAGCGCGAGCTGAAATCCCAGCCCGATGCGGCGGCAGATCGCAGGTCGCGATAAATCTCGGTTGCCGGGCGGTTCGGGTTGCTCTTCGCGGTGGTGATATCTTCCATCCACGACTCCGGTCGCGGCGTGTCCCGGTCATCCCAGTAGCGGTTCAGGACGGTGCCGTCATCCAGTTTCACCACGCGCTTATTCTGCTCGCCGGGCTGGAGATTCTCCACGCCCTCCATCCAGTAGGCATACTCTTTTTGCAACTGCGGCAGGTATTTTTTCAGGGCGTCGTCACCCTCATGCTGCGCCAGCAATTCCACCATAAATGCGAAGAAAGGCGGCTGCGAGCGGCTCAGATAGTAGGTACGGTTGCCGTTGGGGATATGCCCCCAGGAGTCCAGTTCATAGCCGAAATTCGCCACCATATCGGCGACCTTATCCCAGTGATCGCTTTCGGCAAGTCCCAGCATGGTAAAATAGCTATCCCAATAATAGACTTCCCGGAAACGTCCGCCAGGCACCACATACGGTTCCGGCAGCGGCAATAACGAATCCCATTTTCCGGCGCTCTCCGTTGTGCGGGTCAACACGGGCCACAGGCCGTCAATATGTTCACGCAGCGACTGTCCTTCCGGCGGAACGTATTTTTCCCCTTCTTTGGGCAGCGTAAAGTTCACATCAACAAAGTGACGCAAATCGAAGCCTGACTGGTTTCGTTGCATCCGGTAATCCGCGAGGAT
Organism: Citrobacter sp. CK180; assembly: GCF_030333655.1. NCBI lineage: Bacteria > Pseudomonadati > Pseudomonadota > Gammaproteobacteria > Enterobacterales > Enterobacteriaceae > Citrobacter > Citrobacter sp. CK180. The sequence continues at coordinate 70,111 of NZ_JAOWFM010000054.1, forward strand.
CATCAGCGGATCGCTGTTAGGCACGGCATCGGCGAACGTTTTCTGATCGGGGAACAGTTTGGCGCTCTGCACGTCATTAAACAGCGGCCCCAGCAGAATATCCGGGGGCTGCGGGGGACTGACTGGCTGTTCCTCAGCGTGCGCCGAGAGCGACGCGAATGTCAGCAGGGTGCCTGCAACGGTCAGTTTTATGGCGAAAGAGAGCGTGCCGGAATGGCGAAGCGCAGGTGTTATCATCAATATTCTCCTTAACGGCGTGCCGCAGTCAGCGGCATGAACCATGACAAAACCTTAGTCCAGGATTGTCATGTGCGCGTGATCGAACCGCTATTTTGGGAACTGGTAAACATTTCCCGTTATCGCCGGTTGAAGCGTGGGGATGAGCGCGGTGATGCGACAGCGCGCCCTCAGAAGAGGACGCGCGATGGGAGAGCGGTCAGTCAGAAAAGAGAATGCGCTGTGCCGCGAGATCCAGCGTAATCGACTCGCCGGTGCTCAGGGCATATACCGCTTCCCCTTGCTGACAAAGCCAGCCGATCCCCATTTCACGGGCGATGATTGCCGAATGTGATTCATTGCTGCCTGCGCTCAGGCAGATCCCTTTAACCGTCTGTGGGTCGAACTGCAACACGGTGGACGGGAAGATATTTTCCGCCGCCACGATAGTCGGGCGCGTGAATACCGGCAAGCGCGCGTTTATTCCGCTCAGGTGCCTCAGCGTCCGATGGAGAATATCGTCGATATCGATATAGCGGGCCTGCAAATAGGCGTCGTCGAGCTGTCGGTACTGATCGCGGAGATCGTCCAGCACGCTGCGCCACGCCGTTTCCGCCCGACACGGTTTATCACGCATCACTTCACATGCCATCTCGTACAGCTCGGGGTCATCCAGCAGCGTGTGATGCCCGGAAAAAATCGCCGCCAGGTCGGCGGAGTATTTCTCTTCCGCCAGCGTGGTCAGCGCGTTGAGATCGTCCAGCGTCTGACGAATCGCCGTTTGCAGGCGCTGCTGCTCTTCCGGCAAATTGACGGTCGTCGGATTTGCGACGTCCGGTGCAGCGGGGGAATAGCAGAACACCACGCCGGAGACCTGCGCGGGGAGCTGACGCGCCGTGCTGCTGGCAGGCGTCTCCTCCACGGACTCGCCAAAGTTTTCCGCCGCCAGCTGTTTGAACGCCGCCAGCGCCTCGTCGGCCTGTTCTCCTTTGGCGATCAGGCGCAGAGTATCGTTGCAGCGCACCTGTAATAACGCTATCTGATTCAGGCTGTCCGGCGTCACGCATTTGCCATTTTTCTCCAGCAGCATGTCGGCCCGAAACCCCGACAACGTGGAGACCAGCCGCGATGCCGGACGAACATGCAGCCCGTTTGGATTTTTCACCACAACAGAAATGGAGTGGGCGTCGTTATCCTGAAATGCTGGTTTTGTGGCGACGCCCCCGGTTTGAGTGGGTGACGGTAAACCCAGTTGTTCACGCTTGGCGTCCAGCGCGCTCATGGCGTCATTGATGACTTTATCAATACCGGCGCCCATTGCCGCGCTGACCGTCGCCGCCAGCGTGCCTTCTACCAGCGGCGCCGCGCATAAGCGGACTTTCGTCGCAATCGCCGGGTCGAGCAAATCCAGGGCGGTTTCGGCGCTCAATAATGCGCTGCCCATATCCATCATGACCAGGATATGGTCCGCATCAGCCACGGATTCGATGGCTTCCATCACCTTGAGCGGATCGGTGCCAATCGGATTTTGTGGGTCGTCGATACCGGCTGCAATCGCGAGTTTACAACCATCGCCGATTAACATCTGCCGGGCTAACTGCCCGACGCCTTCACCCAGCAGGGCGCTGTGCGAAACAATGACCAGGTTTACCATCGCGTTATCCTTACTCTTTTGCCGCTGCCGCCAGCATTTGCATCATGAACATCACGGAGGTTGCGCCCGGGTCCTGATGGCCGATGCTGCGCTCGCCAAGATAGCTGGCGCGCCCTTTGCGGGCCTGCATGGTGATGGTGCTCTGCGCCGCCGCTTCGGCCTGGGCGCTGGCGGCATCCAGCGCCGCCTGTACCGACAGGTGCTGTTCGCATGACTGGCGCAGCGACTCCACAACTGGCCCCCAGACGTCACACATGGTTTTATCGCCAGGCTCCGCTTTACCTCGGCTGGTCACGCCTTCCGCGCCTTCCCGCATCATCTGGTACAGCTCGTCGAGCGTCAGGCTCTGGTGCGCCTGTGTCACCTGGGCGGCGCGAATGAAGAACGTGCCGAACAGCGGGCCACTGGCGCCGCCGACGCTGGAGAGCAGCACCATCCCTGTGTTCTTCAGGATGAAGCCGATGTCTTTATCCGCAATCGCGGGTAATTTTTCGACGACTTTACTGAAGCCGCGATGCATATTCAGCCCGTGGTCGGCGTCGCCAATCTCTCTGTCCAGACCCGTCAGATAATCACTCTCTTTGGTGAAAATCTCACCGCAGCGGTAGAGCCAGTTAACAATGTGTGTTCTGTTGAGTGACATACATAATCTCCTTATTTGCCCCAGTTGAGCGCAGGCGTGTGAACCGGCGCGTCCCAGAGCGCGAGCGTTTCATCGTCCACTTTTAACAGGGTGATGGAAAAGCCGGTCATATCCAGGGAGGTGCAGTAAGAGCCGATCAGGTTGCGTTCAATGGTAATGCCGGTTTCCTGACAGCGGCTTTCAAGCCGGTTATAGACGCCGAACAGTTCAGACAGCGGCGTAGCGCCGAGGTTGTTGACCAGCGCAATGACGCGATCGCCACGCTGCAACGGCTGTTTGCTCTGCTTATCTTCCTGCCAGCTTCCCTGATGATGATCCCAGTGACGCAGCGTGCGGCTGTATGCGCCGTTTTCCAGCAGCGTGTCAAACATTTCATCGACAGTTTGATCGAGAGAAGAGAAGGGGCGACGGTCAATGCCGGGTTCGCCGTGAATTCCCACGCCAAACTCCATTTCGTTATCCTGCAATGTGAAGGACGGTTTGCCCGCCGCAGGCACGGTACAGGCATTGAGCGCGATGCCGATTGAATGCCCCTGATTATTCAGCTTACGGCCAAGCTCCGCGCAGGCTTCCAGCGTGTCACCGCGTTCTGCGGCCGCGCCCACCAGTTTTTCAATTAATACCGTATTGGCGACGCCGCGACGACCGGCGGTATAAAGGCTGTCTTTGACCGCTACATCATCATCCACCACGACGGTGGTGACTTTTACGCCGCTGTCGTGCAGCAGCTCCGTGGCGGTTTCAAAATTCAGGATGTCGCCGGTGTAATTCTTAATGATCAGTAAGACGCCTTCGCCGCCGTCAATGTGCATGGCGCACTCAAACATTTTGTCTGGCGTCGGCGAGGTAAAAATTTCGCCCGGGCAGGCGCCGGAGAGCATGCCTGGCCCAATATAGCCGCAGTGCATGGGTTCATGCCCGCTGCCGCCGCCGGAAAGCAGCGCCACTTTTCCTGCCACTGGCGCATCTGACCGGGTAACGTAGACCGGGTCCTGATGCAGCGTCAGCGTCGGGTACGCTTTTGCCAGACCAGCGAGTTGTTCGTTCAGTACCTCTTCTACACGGTTAATCAGCTTTTTCATTATTTTGCTCCGCATCTTCTGCTGTAGGGGTATCGGTTGTGTACCATGACACGGCTACCACTCACTGCCGATAACCTTATTGTGCAACAGTGAGCGGAAAAGAAAATTCGGCCATAACATGTTTCATCAACGGAACATTTATGCTTAATCATGTTTCATAATGGAACGTAAAGGCGAGGTAATCGTCAGAATTGCGATCCCGACCAACGAATGCCGCCGCTTTAAGCGTAAAAAACGGGGGGTTAGAAACGAGAAGGGAGGTGATTAATTGCGATTAATTTGCCCTGTTCCAGTTCGATATAGCCGCCTTTTTTTAGCGCTGACAGCATCTTCATCACGCTGCTGCGCGAAAGGCGGGTACGTTCAAGAATATACTGGTAGGCCGCCATCTGAGAACGGATGCTTTCCGGCTCCTGGCTTAGCGCCTGCAACTGGTAGCACAACAGGTCGTAAGCGGTCGGCGCTGTCGCCATTTCATTCTGGATAAACAATTTATTGGTGACGATGATCATATGCTTTGCCATGATCTCCCACAGGTGCTTGCGCTCAATGGTTTCCATCACGTCATCGAGGGGAATTGTCGCCGCTTCGCACTCTTCGAGCGCGCGAATCAGCAGTTTATCCGACAGGGCGCTGGTGAACCCCAGGGAGACCGGGGCAGAAGCTATCCCCAGCAACAGACTATTTTCGATGTTCTCAATGCTTACGACGCCCGTGCGGAAAAACAGGCACTGGTGCTCGCCCCCCTGGACGAAGACAAAGCGACTTCCGCGAGGATACCGTTTGAAATCCTGTTCTGACGTGAGTGCGTTGAGCAGCGCAATTGCGTAGGGCGAAGGCTGCTTCAGTTGATTAAAGGAAGAATCCAGGGGCATGGTAGGTGTTATCCGGTCACTGTCGTTGTCATTCTATTTTAGTGGCTCTGCGTTAATGCGTGTTGAACATAGCTAGTATTTCAGGGGAATATTCTGCTGAATTTGCTTCAGAACACCGCGATCGGTCACGATGTAGCCGCCTTTTTTTAAATCGGCCAGTATCTTCATCACGCTGCTGCGTGACAGGAATGTTCTTGACTGAATATAATTTGCGGCAGTTATATTTTGTCTGAATTCATTAGACTCACGCATTAATTCATACAGCTGAGCGCGAATAATATCATAGGATGTCGGCGCTGAAATGCGCGTACAGTGGTCGTACACCCGACCGGCGGTGTAGATAAGCACCTTCGCCAGACTTTCCCAAAGATTCTCATTTGCTATAACGTCGTTAACTTTCTCCAGCGGAATAAAGGCGATCTCAGAGCACTCCTCACTGCGCATCAGCAAATATTCAGCATCAACCAGTTGATTGCTGAGGCCAAAAATAAAGGGGGCGACTTCTGAGTTAAGCATGAAGCCGTCCCGAGCTCTGAAAACCCCAATAGTTCCCTTCAGCAATAAATAACATTGATGTGGTCTATTATTTTCGTTGTTAATAATTTGTCTGCATTTTGTTTCTCGTGTGTTTGCGTGTGGCTTCAGGTGCGCAATCAGTTTTTCTACATGTTCAATTGGCTTCAGAGGCAGAGCCTTATACATACTTGATTCAATAGCTATTTTGGTTTCAGGCATGATCTGTCCTCCCATATAATAGTCTCTGTAATAGCGTAACGTTTTGCTTGAGCTAATAATTATGGTGACAGACTAAAAATAAGTGAATCCAGAACAAGGTGTAAAATTACACCAAAAAATCACTTGAGCAAATATGTGCATTTATATGAAAATTTAAATTAAGGAGAACTTAATTGACATCGCGCCCTGATTCAGGATTCAAACCGCTGACGTGATGCGGCCCGGAATGCTGAAGGGGAAATCGCATGTTATTTATCTCCTTGTCTTTACGATGATAGCCAAAAATAAGCGTTTCCCGGCAGCCCATTTCCAGAGCAGAAAATGTATGGACATTATGTCGTAACGCGATAAATAAACAGGTGTTAAGGATAGCGATGATGAAAAAAAATATGATAGCAATGGCGCTTTCCGCTGCGGCCATTTTGTCAATATCACATGCGATAGCGTATGACGGCACGGTCAAATTTGTGGGGCAGGTTCTTGATACCGCCTGTACCGTAGATATTGGCGCCAATAATACGATGACCGTTGATATGGGAAGTGTCTATAAAACAGCGTTTACCAACGCAGGGGATGAAGCGTCAACGACCAAATTTACCTTGCGTCTGATTAACTGCCCCTCTTCCGTCACGTCCGCGCGGGTGAAATTTGATGGCGTTAATCATTCGGGTAATACCGATCTGTTAGCGCTTTCCGCAGATCCCGGTTCGGCAAGCGGGGTGGCCATTCGACTGATGACGGCAGACAGAGCGCCTTTAGGCCTTAATCAGATCAATGGCTATTCCTATTCACTGTTAGATATGGTTGACAACCAACTGGATTTCTACGCCGCCTATGTCGCCACCAGCGTGCCTGTTGTGCCGGGCGTCGTGAACGCCGTAGCGAACTTCACCGTTAACTATAACTGACGAGCATATGTTGTTTGGGGGGTCGATAACCGGCCCTCTCAGAGGTTTACCATGAGAGTATTACGTGTTTGCGCCACCGCGTTGGCGCTGTTTGTTACCGGCGTTTCCAGTGTGAATGCTGGCGTTTCCATTGGCGGAACACGGGTTATTTACGATGGCGGTAAAAAAGAAGCGTCATTAAGCGTCAGTAATCCCGATAATATTCCGTATTTAATTCAGTCGTGGATCGAAACGCAAAATGACGGTAAGGGCAAAGCTCCTTTTATTATTACACCGCCGCTTTACCGGCTTGATAACGGGCAGCAAAACGTAATGCGTATTATTCGGGCGGGAAATCTGCCTGAGGATAAAGAGTCCCTGTTTTGGCTGAATATTAAATCGATACCGTCGGCCCAACGTAAAGATAATACGTTACAGATTGCGGTTAAAACACGAATAAAACTGATTTATCGGCCTGCGTTGCTAAGCAAGTCAACGCCTGAAGCGCAGCTCGGAAAGTTAAGCTGGAGCCGGAGCGGGGCATTTATTCAGGTAAATAACCCCACGCCTTATTACGTTAATTTCAATGAAATTACCGTATCCGGTAAGAAAGTTGACAATGTAACGTTTGTGGCGCCGGGGAGTACCGCCCGTTTTGCACTGCCTTCGGGCGGAAATGGCGGAAGCGTGAAATTCAGGATTATTAATGATTACGGTGGAATCAGCGAGGAGTACAGCGGTTCTGTTTAAGTAGCGACGGGTCGGAATTACGTTAATGATGATAGCCAAATATATAATTAATCCGTATCCGGCCAGGCTTGTATTGTTTATCTCCCTGGGAATATTCAGCGTGCTGAATGAGGTTCTGGGTCGGGATTACTTTAATCCGGCGCTACTGGAGCATATATCATCCGGTAGCGAGAATATCGATCTTTCTGGTTTTGAAATGGGGGGGCAGGCGCAGGGCACTTACCATGTCGATATTATCCTCAACGGGCAGTTTCTGGACACGCAGGATATCGCATTCAATAAAACACCAACGCCTTCTGGTGAGGATGCGCTTGAGCCCTGCCTGTCGGGGGAAATGTTGCAACGCTATGGCGTTAACATCGCGCAGTATCCGGGTGTGCAGGGCAAAGGGGATTGCGCCGATCTGTCCGCTATTCCACAGGCTTCAAGTGAGTTCCAGTTTTCGACGCAAAAGCTGTTGTTAAGTATTCCGCAGGCGGCGTTATCTGCCAGAGCGCGGGGGGATGTCGCGCCGGAACTCTGGGATGAGGGCATTACCGCCGCGATGCTTAACTACAGTCTGAGCGGTGATAACAGTAATAGCCAGTACGCTAATTTGCGCCCCGGAATAAATATCGGCCCGTGGCGTTTGCGCAATTACACCACCTGGCGGCGCAGCGGTCAGGGCGATGAGGACTGGGATTCGATTTATACCTATGTCCAGCGCAATATCGTCCCGCTGAAAGCGCAACTGGTGCTAGGAGACAGCGCCTCTCCTGCGGATGTTTTTGACAGTATACCGTTTCGTGGCGGTCAGCTTGCGTCAGATGACGACATGCTGCCCGATTCGCTGAAGGGGTATGCGCCCGTGGTGCGCGGTATTGCTCGCACCAATGCGCAGATCGTCATCCGGCAAAATGGCTACCAAATCTACCAAAGTTACGTGGCCCCTGGCGCGTTTGATATTACCGACATGTTCCCCACGGGAGGCGCCGGCGATCTGGAGGTCACGGTTAAAGAGGCGGATGGCAGTGAGCAGCACTTCACCGTCCCGTTCGCATCATTACCGGTGTTACAGCGTGAAGGCCGGTTCAAATATGCGTTAACCGGCGGGCGCTATCGCTCCAGCGACAGTCGTGTGGAACAAACTGATTTCGGCCAGGGAACCGCGATTTATGGTTTGCCGGGCGGTTTCACGCTTTATGGCGGCGTCCAGACTTCCCGTAACTATCGGGCGATAGCGTCCGGCGTCGGTAAAAATCTGGGAACGATTGGCGCGCTTTCTGCCGACGTAATCCAGTCATGGGCGCAACCCGCTGATGGCAGCAAGACTCAGGGGCAATCCTGGCGTGTGCGCTATAGCAAAAATAGCGTCGCGACAGGAACAAACTTTTCGATTGCGGGTTACCGATATTCAACGCGCGGTTACTACGGTATGCAGGACACTTTCGATACGTATGGCGGTAGTTCCGGGCAGATAACGAAACGACGTAACCGTATGGAAGCCAACGTCAACCAGTCCCTGGGCGCAGGCGGCGGATCGTTGGCGTTAAGCGCGGTACAGGAGGACTACTGGCATACCGGAAAACCGATGCAGTCGTGGAGCGTGGGGTATCACAATGCCTGGAACGGCGTGAGCTATAGCGTCGCCTGGACGCTGAGTAAAAACGGCAGCGGCGATCGTTATGATAAAGACCAACAGCTGGCGCTGAATATCAGCATTCCGCTGGATCGCTTTATGAGCAATACCTGGGCCAGTTATGGCATGAATGCCAGCAGCGGGAAGGGCGCGACTCATAGCGCAGGGCTGAGTGGAACGGCGCTGGCTGGTAACGCGCTGAACTGGAATATTCAGCAAGGTTACGGCACGGATGACGTGGGGTATACCGGTAGTCTGAGCGCGGATTATAAGGGTACTTACGCCGATGTTAGCGGGGGGTATCGTTACGATCGCCACTCGCAGCGCGTGAATTACGCTCTCGCAGGGGGCGTGCTGGCATATGCCGATGGCGTAACGTTCTCTCAGCCTCTGGGGGAAACCAACGTGCTGATTGGCGCGCCTGGCGCATCGGGGGTCGGGATTAAAAATCAGAGCGGCGTACGAACTGATTTTCGTGGCTACACCGTTTCCGCCAATGTTTCACCGTATCGCAAAAATGATATCGGCCTGGATACGGCATCCGTTGCGGACGATGTTGAACTGGCGCTCACCAACAAAACCGTTGTGCCAACCCGTGGCGCGGTCGTGAGGGCGGACTATGTCGCTAATGTTGGGCTGCGCGTGCTGTTGACGTTGACCAGACCCCACGGTTCGACGGTGCCATTTGGGGCGATGGTGACATTAAAAGGCGCGCAAGAACAACAATTTATTGTTGGTGACGAGGGGCAGGTCTATTTAAGCGGCATGCCGCCGGAAGGGACGCTGAATGTGGTCTGGGGACGTGACGGCGAGCAGCGCTGCACGGCAAATTATTCATTAACCGCAGCAGAGAACTACAGCGGCGTTAGCGTGACCGGCTCTCTTTGCCGCTAAGTGGGCTGACCTCTCGTGAGAATCTGACAATGAAACGAACTTATCTCTTATTCAGTTTACTGATGCTTTTTTCAGGGTTCAGCGTTGCCGATGACTGTACCGTGAATACGACATTATTTAATACCGTCTCAATGGGGAATATTGTCGTGCAGCGAGATGCGCCGGTAGGGGCAGAAATCGCCCGCGCCAGGGTCTCCGGGTATGCCAAACTGTTGGTCACGGCGCCTGGCGGTGCCGTCTATTGCAACGGCGCTTATGCGATCAATTACCTGTCAGCGACGCCTTCGCCGATAAATCATGTTTACAACACCAATCTGAAGGGGGTGGGAATCAGGCTATCCATTCCCGCAGGGGATTTTGTGCTGCCGTCAAATGGCGCCAGCTATATCTATAACCTCGGTAACTATGACGTGATGCTGATTAAAACAGCAACGATCCAATCGGGATATTTGACGCCGGGAGTGGTTGCACAGGGATGGTTTGGTACGCCGGATCATTATTTTATGCAGATTTCAATGGGCGCCGATACCCAGGTGACGGCGCTCGCATGTTCGTTTTCCAGCCAGATTCTTAATTTTCAGCTCGGTGATATTAATGCCGCCGAGTTCAGCGGCCAGCCCGGAGCCGTGCTGTCGCACAGCGATACGCAAAATCTGGGGCTGAACTGCGATCCGGGGGCGAATATCAATGTTGAACTGGCGGGAACGCAAAACCCTGACGCGCCGGCTGACACCAGCGTTCTGGCGCTGACCGGGCAGGGTAGCCCCGAAACGGCAGGCGGCGTGGGAGTCCAGATAGTTTATAACGATGTGCCGCTGCAACTGAATAACCGCATCGTATTGAAAAAATCCGCAGGCGGGCAGGAGACATTTCCGCTGGTGGCGCGTTATTACCAGACGAAAAGCCAGGTGAAGCCGGGCAGCGCGAATGCCACCGCCACGTTGAATATTACCTACCAATAACCCAAGGAAAAAGTATGCCTGGAAGAAAACGCTGGCTGCTGGCCCTGATGCTGCTTACTGGTCAGGTATGGGGTCAGGGCGATCCGATCGCATTAAACATCAAAGGGAATGTGAAAGCCGCGCCGTGTCAGGTGAGCAGCGACAGCATCACTAAAACCGTTGATTTAACGGCAGGGAGTCCGGTAACGGCTTCATCAATGTATACCGCAGGGTCAACGACGCCGTGGGTCAGTTTTGATTTCAGCATTGAACATTGCCCGGAAGGCACAACCGGCGTGATGATTCAGTTTAACGGCAACGCTGATGACATGCATCGCGATGATATGTATCGCAATCTGGGTACCGCTACCCCTGTCGCGATACAGTTGCAGGCGGCGGACGGTCGACCGCTGGGCGACGGTCAGGTTCTGACCAGTGAAATTGTCGCACAGCGTTACACCTGGAATTTACGCGCCCGGCTCTACAGTGAACAAGGGCAGGTCTCACCGGGAACCATTGATTCGGTTGTGACGGTTTCATTGAGCTATCAGTAATTATTACCCGGAGCCGCGTATACATGAATATTGTCATCAGATGTCAGGATCGTTTTTATCAATACGGATTGCGCGCGTTATTGTGCGAAATATTTCCACCGAACCTGAATCGGACCACGCTCACCTTTAACGACTATGACTACGCAAACGCCGCCTGTGCCGATATCTTAATTCTGATGCTGCACCCCGGTGAACAGTATATTTGTCATGCTGAAATGCGATTTCGTGCGCCACGCCTGATGATTGGCCTGGTGGATAAAAAACATATTCCCGCGCGAGGAGAAATTCCCTCCTGTATAGAAAACATCGTGTTTATTCCGCTCAATGCGAACGTCAGTAAGATCAGTAAAGTGATTAAGCAGCATTGGTTTTCTTTACAGCAGGCAAAAACGCCCCATGCCGTACACCACTGCGGGCATTGCCCGCATAAGACGTTTACCGGGCAACAAAACCAGCTCGCTGCCTTTCTTTATGCGGGGATGACGTCAAAGCAGATTGCCTACAAAATGGCGATCGGTCAGAAAACGGTGCTGGCGCATCGAAACGCGTTAATGACGAAATTCCGCTTAAGAACCGATCGTGAATTATTACTGTTTTTAAATGCCGTAAAGGAAAAAAACCGGCACAGAAACGGCATGTGCGAATCCTGCAATGATGACGATGGATGGCTTGTGTAAGCAATCCACGCAAAGGCGCGGATTGCGGGTATTACGAATGCTGTGGGTTGTGGGCGGCGTAGATGTCGCGCGCGTCCGTAAAGCAGCGCAGCGCGAGCGAGGAAACCGGCGCTTGCTTACGCATGATCAGGCCGACAGGGGCTTCAATGTTGGAATTGACGACCGGCGTAATATGGAAATTACTGTTTAAATTCTCCAGCCCATTATTGAGCGGCATAATGGCGCAACATATGCCACGCTGTACGGCCTGAATAATCTGGAATGTCGAATCGCTTTCGAAAATATGCTTAGGCGAGATTCCGGCTGATTTAAAACTCATATCCATGTGCTCTCTGTAATGCATACCTTTGGTCAGAAAACCCAGCGGGAAATTAATGAGATCGTTCCAGGAGAGGCTCTCATTTTCTATTTTGAAATGGCGCGTGTCGTGCAGCAGACCCATCCGGGTTTTCGCTAACGGGATAACATCAAACGGACTGACATCAATGTTATTCAGATAACATATTCCCAGCTCCAGCTGGTTGCTGTTTACGCCTTCGGCAATTTGCTCCGAGGTCATGGAATAGAGACTAAATTGCAGTTCCGGGTATTTGGGGGTTAATTCGCGAATAAACAGCATAGGATCGACGCTGGCGAGCGGCACCATACCCAGACGGAGCACGCCGACAACCTGTCCTTTGCAGAGCGCGGCCTCGGCCTGTAAGCCATCGTGCGCGGCCAGCAGGGATTTTGCCCATGCCAGAATACGTTCGCCTTCCGGGGTAAAGCCTTCAAAGCGTTGCCCGCGAACGATAAGCACCAGACCAAGTTCCTCCTCCAGATTGCGAATGCGCATGGAGAGGGTGGGTTGCGTGATATTACACTGCGATGCGGCCTTACCAAAGTGACGGGTCTGATCCAGCGCGATTAAATATTTGAGTTGTTTTATGTCCATCATTCATCTCTTCGGCAGACGGTCTGTTGGGGGCAAAGAAGAGGCTCCGGCAGCCGTTTGCGCTACGACATGGGCTCACATTATTGCATAAATGTATAAATTTTGTAATCGAATTGCGGCGTGGCAATACCGTTGCTGCGCGTCAGTGGCTGAAAAATAAATCCCCTTATTCAGCAGAACGCCATGAATAAGGGGCGAATTTTACAGCGCGCGAATTTCTTTTGAACGCAAGGTGATATTTACCGGTACGGATTTATAAGAAGGCGTACCGCTCTCTTTATCAATATAATTGAGCGGAACCAGAACATTGGCCTCAGGATAATAGGCGCCGACAGAACCTGCCGCAATGCTGTAGGCCACGACGGTGATATCTTCCAGGCAGAGATCGCTGTCAGGCAGGGCCGTTCGGATATCGACGCGATCGCCATGTTCAAGCCCTAACTGCTCCATATCGCCTTCGTTCATAAAGATAATGTCACGACGGCCAAATACGCCGCGATAACGATCGTCCATCGCGTAAATGGTGGTGTTGTACTGATCGTGACTTCGCAGGGTAATCAGACGCAGCGTATTTTCACCTTCGCCGGTCACGTTCTCGTTAACGCCGTGGAATACGGAGAACATAGCTTTGCCCGTCGATGTCGGCCAGACGCGTTCGGTCGGCGGCAGCGGCATACGGAAACCGCCAGGCACCCGGATACGATCGTTGTAATTGTCGAAACCGGGAATGGTTTGTTCAATCAGTTCGCGGATGAGATCGTAATCAGCAACCAGCTCCATCCAGCCGATTTTGCTGTTTTTCAGCGTGGCTTTCGCCATTCCGGCAATAATGGCTGGTTCCGAACGCAATAACGGCGACGCCGGTTTCAGTTTGCCGGAGGAGGCATGCACCATCGACATAGAATCTTCTACGGTGATGGATTGTCTGCCGGTGCGCTGAATATCCAGTTCGGTGCGTCCGAGGCAGGGGAAGATGAACGTCTCTTTCCCGACCAGCAGATGCGTTCGGTTCAGTTTGGTGCCGATGTGGACGCTCAAGTCCAGCCCGTTCATAGCCGGGAACCCCTGTTCGTGATCGGGCATTGCCACGGCAAAGTTACCGCCCAGGCAGATCAGCGCCCTGGCGCGCCCGTCGATCATGGCCTGCGTCGCCTGTACGGCGTCGTGTCCGTGTTTCGACGGGGGAACAAACCCGAAAACGTCGCTCAACCGTTCGAGGAATTCTGGCGCCGGTTTCTCGGTAATGCCGACGGTGCGGTTCCCCTGAACGTTGGAGTGTCCGCGAAGCGGGCAAATACCTGCGCCGGGTTTGCCAATATTGCCGCGCATTAACAGCAGGTCGGCAATCAGACGCACGTTCGCCGTCCCTTTGTTATGCTGGGTAATGCCCATGCCGTAGGTGATGATGGTGGCGTTGGACCTGGCGTAGGCTTCCGCGACTTTTTCCAGTTGCTCACGGTTTAAACCTGATTCGCGCTCAATGGATTCCCAGGAGGTTGCGGCAATATCTGCGGCAAAATCGTCAAAGCCCAGCGTATGGGCGGCGATAAACTCGCGATCCAGAACATCGCCACGCTCGGCTTCCAGCTGCAACACATGTTTGGCAATGCCTTTCAGCGCGGCGGCATCACCGCCAGCCCTGACCTGGAAATAGGTTGAGGCAATGTCGGTTGAGCTGTAGGTCGCCATTTCGATGATGCTCTGCGGGTCGGCAAAGCGTTCCAGCGCTCTTTCACGCAGCGGGTTAAAGACGATAATCGGCACGTCGCGGCGTGCAAGCTCGTGCAGCGTCCCCATCATACGGGGATGGTTTGTCCCTGGGTTATGGCCGATAGCGATCACCAGTTCCGTCTTTTCAAAATCATCCAGCGATACGGTTCCTTTACCGATGCCAATTGAGCGCGGCAGACCTACGCTGGTGGCTTCGTGGCACATATTGGAACAGTCGGGAAAATTGTTGCTGCCGTATTCGCGCGCAAAAAGCTGGAACAGATATGCCGCTTCGTTGGAGGCGCGACCGGACGTGTAAAATTCCACCTGTTCAGGGGAGAGACCGCGAAGCACTTCGCCGATGCGGGCAAAGGCCTGTTCCCATTCGACAGGGCGAAATGTGTCGCTTTCTTTGTGATAGGCCAGCGGATGAGTCAGGCGACCATACCCTTCAAGTTCGAAATCTGTTTTCTTCAGCAGCGCGCTGACGGTATTTTTGGCCAGAAACGCCGGTGTGACACGCTTGCTTGTTGCTTCCCACGTGACGGCCTTCGCACCGTTTTCGCAAAACTGAAACGTTGATTTATGTTCTTTATCCGGCCATGCGCATCCTGGGCAGTCAAAGCCGTCTGGCTGATTTGTGCGTAACAGGGTAACGGGTGCTTCAAGCGCGTCCATTTGTGTACGAACGGCAATGGCCGTTGCTTTTAACGCGCCCCAGCCGCCAGCAGGACCGTCATAGTGTCTGACTCCGGGAACTGAACGTCTTTTCTTATTCATATGAACTCCTGACTATTCTGGTCACATTGGCATCCTGAAATAGCTACATAACAGGTAGGGTTATTCCAGTGTATTTAACAATTACGTTTAGCGGCTGCGCGTTATATAAATAAAAGCCAGCCGGACAAATATCCATTTGAAAAGCCATTAACCTTATTTAAAAAATGGGTAATGGTGATGGTTAATAAATACAAACAGTTGTCTCTACCCGGGAGATAACAGCAACATCTTTTATTATTCGTTATATAAAAATTTATATAACAGATGGTGGAACCCAGTTAATTCGCGGGGTTTGCCCGGATTATGCGGCGTCTGCGCTGTCGATTTAAAGAAATTATAACAGGATTTTATCATTATCATAATAAATGTTATCTATCACTTATTAAATTTAACCTATTTGAACTTTTTGAATAATTGTTTGAGACTAATTAAACACGCCGAAAATTATTAGATTCACCTGCTCTGAAATATTCAGAAAATCGCTATTAATCAAAGAAAAAGGCTGGAAATGAAAGCGTTGTACAAAATAAATCAGTCAATGTCGACTCCGTGGGGGGAATTATGTTTGGAATAGATGCTTTTCACCTTGCGAGGATACAATTTGCCTTTACCGTATCTTTTCACATTCTTTTTCCCGCAATAACAATTGGCCTGGCAAGTTTTCTCGCCGTCCTTGAAGGGCTATGGCTCAAAACCAAAAATGAAACGTATCGCGACCTTTATCACTTTTGGTCAAAGATCTTTGCCGTCAATTTTGGGATGGGGGTGGTCTCAGGCCTGGTCATGGCTTACCAGTTCGGGACTAACTGGAGCGGCTTTTCACAATTTGCCGGAAGTATCACCGGTCCGTTGCTGACGTATGAAGTTCTGACGGCATTCTTCCTTGAAGCGGGCTTTCTGGGCGTGATGCTGTTCGGCTGGAAGCGCGTCGGGCCGGGACTGCATTTCTTCGCGACCTGTATGGTTGCGCTGGGAACCTTGTTTTCAACGTTCTGGATCCTCTCTTCCAATAGCTGGATGCAAACGCCGCAGGGTTACGCGATTGAGAACGGCGTTGTCGTGCCGGTGGACTGGATGGCCATCGTCTTTAACCCGTCGTTCCCGTACCGTTTATTGCATATGTCCACGGCGGCGTTTCTGGCGAGCGCGTTCTTCGTCGGCGCCTCGGCAGCCTGGCATTTGCTGAAAGGAAACGACACGCCCGCGATCAGAAAGATGTTTTCGATGGCGTTGTGGATGGCGCTGTTTGTCGCACCGGTTCAGGCGGTGATTGGCGATGCGCACGGTCTCAATACGCTGGAACATCAGCCGGCGAAAATTGCGGCGATTGAAGGGCACTGGGAAAACCCGCCAGGCGAAGCCACGCCGTTGGTTCTGTTTGGCGTGCCGGATATGGATGCGGAAAAAACGAAGTACAGCCTTGAAATCCCTTATCTGGGAAGCCTGATTCTGACGCACAGCCTCGACAAACAAGTGCCCGCGCTGAAGTCGTTCCCGAAAGAGGATCGCCCGAACTCAACCATCATTTTCTGGTCGTTCAGGATAATGGCGGGGCTGGGGATGCTGATGATCCTGACCGGGGTGGCGAGCGCGTGGCTGCGCTGGCGTGGCCGGTTGTATCAGTGTCGTCCTTTCCTGTGGTTCGTATTCTGCATGGGGCCATCGGGGTTAATCGCTATTCTGGCGGGCTGGTTTACCACCGAGATTGGCCGCCAGCCGTGGGTGGTCTATGGTTTGCAGCGCACGCGTGATGCTGTTTCCGCACACGGCGACATGCACATGTCCGTCAGCCTGCTGGCGTTCATCCTCGTCTATTCGTCCGTCTTTGGGGTGGGCTACCTCTACCTGGTGCGGCTGATCAAAAAGGGGCCAGTGCGCGAGCATGCGCATGATATCGCTCAGGGGGGTACGCCAGCGCGTCCGTTATCGGCGGTGAGCGAACCCATGAACACACGCAGGGGAGAATAAAATGGGCATCGACCTGTCAATAATCTGGTTCGTCATCATTGTTTTCGCAACGTTGATGTACATCGTGATGGACGGCTTTGATCTGGGGATCGGCATTCTTTTTCCGTTCAATAAGAACGAGAAAGAGCGCGACATGATGATGAATACCGTGGCTCCCGTCTGGGATGGCAATGAAACCTGGATGGTGCTGGGCGGCGCGGCGTTATATGGCGCGTTTCCGTTAGCTTATGCGGTGATTGTCGATGCGCTCAGTGTGCCGCTAACCGCCATGCTGCTGGGGCTGATTTTCCGGGGCGTGGCGTTTGAATTTCGCTTTAAAGCGACGCCGGAACACCGTCCGCTTTGGGATAAAGCCTTTATCGGCGGTTCTGTGCTGGCAACCTTCAGCCAGGGCGTCGCCGTGGGAACGCTGGTTAACGGCTTGCAGGTAACCGGACGGGCGTTCAGCGGCTCGACGATGGACTGGCTGGCGCCTTTCCCGCTGTTCTGCGGCGTGGGGCTGGTGGTGGCCTATGCGTTACTGGGCTGCACCTGGCTTATCATGAAAACGGAAGGCCCGCTGCACCGAAGCATGTCGGAGAAGGCGATTATCCTGACGCTGCTGCTGCTGGCGATCATCGTCATTATCAGCCTGTGGACGCCGTTGACGCATCCGGCGATTGCTCAACGCTGGTTCAGCCTGCCAGAGATCATCTGGTTTGCGCCTGTCCCGCTGTTAGTGCTGGTTTGCTGCTGGGGAATTGTGCGTTCCGCCTATAACCGCAAAGCGAGCTATGGGCCGTTTATGCTGACCCTTGGACTGATTTTCCTGGGATTCAGCGGGCTGGGCATCAGCATCTGGCCCAATATCATTCCGCCGTCGATCTCTATCTGGCAGGCCGCGTCACCGCCGCAAAGCCAGGGCTTTATGCTGGTGGGCGGGCTACTGATTATCCCGGTGATTCTGATGTACACCTGCTGGAGTTACTACGTCTTTCGCGGAAAAATTAATCCTGATGAGGGGTATCATTAATGGCTTCACTATCAGACACAGAGCACGCTAAACCTGCGGATACCGCCCCACGCGCCTGGTGGAAAAGGGTGGGCTGGATGGTCATCATCTGGGCGGCAAGCGTTATGGCGCTGGCCGTCGTCGCATCCGGGTTTAAGCTGCTGATGCTGGCGGCGGGGATGAAAACCCACTAACAACACGTCTTACTTCCTGTCTCAGGCCACATCAGCGTGATGTGGCCTGCCTGTTCGTTGTCTCCCGAGGTTATCTATGCAACCGCTTATGGACTCATGGCAGCGTAAATTCACCTATTTACGTCTGTCCGTTACCGATGTGTGCAATTTTCGTTGTACCTACTGTCTGCCGGACGGGTACAAACCCGGCGGCGTGAGCAACAAGTCATTCTTGTCGGTGGATGAAGTTCGCCGCGTCATCCGCGCGTTCTCCGCGCTGGGTACGGAAAAAGTCCGTCTTACCGGCGGGGAACCCTCCTTACGCCGCGACTTTATCGATATTATCGCGGCGGTGCGTGAAAATGCGGCGATTCGCCAGATTGCGATAACGACCAATGGCTATCGCCTGGCGCGTGACGTCGCACGCTGGCGTGAGGCCGGATTAACCGCCATCAACGTCAGCGTGGACAGTCTGGACGCTCGCCAGTTTTATGCCATCACCGGGCAGGATAAATTTCAGAACGTGATGAACGGTATTGATGCGGCGTTTGCCGCCGGTTTTGAAAAGGTCAAAGTGAATACGGTCCTGATGCGCGATGTGAATCATCATCAACTGGACACGTTTCTGGCCTGGATTAAGCCTCGCCGCATTCAGTTGCGCTTTATCGAACTGATGGAAACGGGTGAGGGCAGCGAGCTGTTTCAACGCCATCATATTTCGGGCGTGGTGCTGCGTGATGAACTGCTGCGACGCGGCTGGGTGCGCCAGATTCGCCAGCGCAGTGATGGCCCGGCACAGGTCTTTTGCCACCCGGACTTTGCAGGCGAAATTGGCCTGATCATGCCCTATGAAAAAACGTTCTGCGCCAGTTGCAACCGGCTGCGCGTCTCTTCCATCGGCAAACTGCATTTATGTCTTTTTGGTGATGGCGGGGTCGACTTACGAGACGTGCTGCAAGACGATACGCAGCAGGATGTCCTTAAGATGCGTATTGCCGATGCGCTGACGCATAAAAAACAGACGCATTTTTTACATCAGGGGAACACCGGCATTACGCAAAACCTGTCGTACATTGGTGGATAGCGGGCAATGGACTCAGGTCAGATTGAAGTAGCGATCGGGCTGATGCGGCTCCGGCAGGGGCTGTTGCCCGGTCATCTCTTTCAGATTGCGTTCAATGGTGTTGCAAATCGCGTTGAGCGGTAAATCGTTAGCCGATGTGCCAAAGGGATCTTCAAGTTCTTCCGCCAGGGAATCCCAGGATAAAAAGGTATAGGAAATAAAAACGGACACGAATGGCGTCATGTAATGCAGGTCGCCAACCAGCGCAAAAGGAAGAAGGGTACAAAAAAGATAAACGGTTCGCTGGAGTATTAATGTATAAGCAAACGGTACCGGGGTATTTGCAATTCGTTCACAGCCGCCAATAACGTGGGCGATTTCATCTATTTTATTATCGATGAGGCCAAATGTAATATCGCTCAGCTTGCCTTGTTCACGCAGTGCCGCCATTTCATCGCCGATCAATAATAATATCCGGTTGGTTTTCATCGGGCTGAACATGACCTGGGTAAGAATATGTCGGGGCAGAATTCGGTACATATCATATCCGGCGTCGGTTTTGCGTAATTCATGTTTCAGGCTCCAGCAAAGGGCAATCAGATAACCTGAAATTCTTTTATGTAGCTCAACGTCATTCGGCAACAAATTTTTTAACTGACGGATGATGGAACGCTCGGCAATCAGTAAGGTTCCCCACAGTCCCCGTGCCTCAACGAAACGGCTGTAGCTGGCGCTGTTGCGAAAGCCAAGAAAGATAGCGATTGCGATCCCCAGCAGGCTAAAAGGGGCAACGGTTAAGTGGATGCCCAATTGCTCATACCATTGATAAATGATAATTGCGATAGCTGACATGACAAGGTTTAAAAATAACCGAAATGTTATTTTTGACAATACCGAGCCATGCCAATCAAATAATCGAAAAAACCAATGTTGCTCTGGTCTGATAATCATGACTGACGATTTCTCTGAAGATGTAATGAGAAGGATTCAACGAAGGGTGAATGCGATAGAAACTATTTTAATCGTTATCTTGCCGTCTGACAATCAATGGCGAATAAAAATAAGGCGGAATAAAAGTAATGGTATTGGCTTTATCATTCGCTGGTGAATTTAATCATTACGTTATGCCTCCTGGCTCAGATTTGAACTGTCACCGTTATGGCACAACCAATGTACATGCAACGTGAAGTATGACGGGTATATTGACCTTGAAGTTAACTTTAAGGTTATGCTGTGACGTAAGCCGGGCAATTTATTTATTAAAGGGGTTAATGCAATGAATGAGCAACATTCCCATCCAGAATTTCCGCGCTGGATGATCTATGGCGCGAACGGTTACACCGGAGAAATGATTGCCCGTGAGGCCGTACGGCGAGGATTCAGGCCAGTTCTGGCGGGGCGCAGGCAAGAAACGGTAGACTCTTTGGCTCGCAATCTCGGGCTTGAGGCTCACGCCTTCGCCCTTGATAACCCGGCTGAACTGCTCAGACAGCTTGAAGGGTGTGCTCTGGTATTAAATTGTGCGGGGCCGTTCTCCGCCACTGCGGCGCCTTTGATGGAGGCCTGCCTGCAAACCCGAACTCATTATCTTGATATTACAGGGGAGATAGACGTGTTCGAGGCGGCACAACTGCTGAATACCCGTGCCCGGGATGCCGGTGTTGTATTGTGCCCCGGCGTCGGGTTTGACGTTATTCCTACGGACTGCGTGGCGGCCGCCCTGAAGGAGGCCCTGCCGGATGCGATCCGCCTTAACCTGGGATTCGATTCACGCTCTGTTTTTTCTCCGGGTACGGCGAAAACGGCGATCGAGGGGCTGGCGCAGGGCGGAAAAATTCGGCGAGGAGGGAAGATCATTACCGTGCCGCTTGCTTATGAAGTTCGCCGTATTGACTTCGGCGATGGCGAGAAGGACGCGATGACAATCCCCTGGGGGGACGTGTCCACGGCGTATTACACGACAGGTATTCCAGACATTCAGGTCTTTGTGCCGGGTTCGACGCGCATGATTTCCCAGGCCCGGAGAGCAAACTACATCAGACCATTGCTGCGACTGGCATGGGTGCAGAAGCTCCTCAAGGCTTATATATCCCGAACGGTGAAAGGTCCCGGAGAAATGAAACGTGAACAGACGCCCTCTTTTGTGTGGGGAGAGGCCATCAACGCCCGTGGCGACAAAAAAACTGCCCGTATCCGTACACCGAATGGTTATACCCTGACCATTATGGGGTCGTTAGCGGTGGTTGAGCACCTGATGATGAACCGGATTGCAGGAGGGGCCTACACGCCGGCAACGTTAATGGGCGCAAATCTGATAACCCGGTTACCAGGGGCTGGCCCGCTGAGGATTGTATAATTGTGCAGGGCGGGACAGGGGATGCTCCCGCCCTTTGCGCTTATTCAAGGGTAAGGATAACTTTACCGATATGAGTTCCGGCATCCAGTAATGTATGTGCCTGACGGACATCCTCAAATTTAACTGTCTGGTGAATGACGGGTTTACACTTTCCGGCTTCGATTAAAGGCCATACTTTTTGTATGAGCTGTTGGGCGATTTCTTCCTTTTCAGCAGCGTCCCGGCTCCTCATCGTTGAACCGGTTACCACCGCTCTTTTAAGGATCAGTTCCTGGATATCGAATTCCTTAACCATCCTGCCCCCCATAAATCCAATCAGTACGAGCCGACCATCCTTTTTAAGAAGGCGAAGGTTCTTGTTAAAATAAGCGGCGCCGACAATATCAAGAATAACATCAACGCCTTTTCCGTCGGTTCTGCTGCGGATTTCTTCTTCAAAATCATGGGTTTTGTAGTTAATGATTTCCCCATATTGTTGCAGGAACGGAATTTTATCGTCACTTCCGACGGTGCTGAACGCTTTAATATTCATGGCATTACACAACGCCAGCGCGGTCGTCCCTATGCCGCTTGCGCCACCGTGGATCAAAACAACATCCTCTTTTCTCACTTTTCCCAACGAAAAAAGATTGGCCCATACCGTAAAGAATGTTTCCGGAAGCGCTGCTGCTTCTGTAAAACTTAAATTTTGTGGGACAGGCAATACCTGACCTGCCGGAACGGCGCAAAATTCTGCATATCCCCCGCCATTGGTGAGCGCACAGACGCGATCGCCAACTGAAAAGTGAGCAACGTTTTTCCCGATTGAGTGTACGATACCCGCGACTTCCAGCCCGGGAACCGGCGTAACACCCTCTGGCATGGGATATTTTCCCTCTCTCTGCATAATATCCGGGCGATTCACGCCGGCCGCTTTAACTGAGATCAGGACATCGTTCTCGCCACATTCCGGCATTTTTCCCTGGCTTACCTTCAGAACTTCAGGGCCGCCAGCTTCTGTTATCTCAATGAGTTTCATCTGATTCTACCTGTTTAATGTCAGGGGTTGATTAGCGATACCACCTGCGTGGTTGTTTATTTGTCTTTCTTTACGGTGAGCGACGCTTTCCATTCACAGTAAAGGGTTTCCAGTCCCTGACGGTACGTTGTTATCTGAAAGTCCGGGAATCGCCGCTTAAATTTTGATGAATCAAACAGGTTATCATGTTGATAGCGGGGCAGGAGCTCCCGGAGTTCCCGTGGGCCTTTGGAAAAGATACCGGCGGCGAACAAGGCGAATTTGCTCAGGACAGACCATGACGTTTCTTTCCCGAACACGTTACAGGCCAGAGAAACAAACTGCGCATAGGTGAGCCGTTCATCGCAACAGGGCAGGTGCCACGTCTGACCGAAGGCATCAGGGGTGTTGCCAAGGCGCGCTAAAGCCCGACTGGCATCGGGAGTCCATATGAGCGTACGTAACGTGTCGTCACGTAATGGCACGCGTGGCTTTTTCCCTGCTTTAAGTCTGTCTAAAATTAAGGCATTGGTAAAACTCTGGGTTTTCCCCGGCCCATAAAACTCGGGCGCGCGCCCGATAAGCACAGGGATGTCGCCCCGGCGCATCTCCTCCAGCACTTTGTTTGCCATCAGGGCCCGAACCCGCCCTTTGCGCCCTGACGGCAGGAACAGCGTTTCCTCGGTCTGCAATCTGCTGTCCTGTGGGTACATATAAGTATTGTCAAAATAAACAAAACTTGCCCCCACTGTCCGACACGCGTTCAGCGCGTTTTGCAGCATTACCGGAAACTGCTGTTCCCAGAGGTCGGCATCCGGCGGCAGACCCGCCGCAAAATAGACAATGCGGCTTCCTTTAACCGCTTCCAGTGTCTGACGGGCATCCAGTAAATCAGCGGGCATAAGGCTATCGCTGCCATTTACCTTCTGTGGATTACGGCTTACAAGCCTCAGTTCAGCACTGTAAGAATGCGTTAACTCGCGAGCAAGTTCCCGGGCAATCTGTCCGCTTGCCCCCAGAATCGTTTGCATCTCACTTCCTCTTCGACAATTTCAGACGGGTGTCCCGGCCCATTGGCCTTTTTCAAAGTATAAGTTTAAAGTTCACTTGAAGGTCAATGGGGTGTTGCGACATTGTTTAAATGTCGTCTGGTATTGGGATACAGCGCCAGCAACGGAATGGCGCCGAAGCCGAACATCAAACGATGAAAAATACGAGATTGCGCGTTGTCGAGGCATGGTAGAGTGGGGGGGCTCAAAGAATGATTCGAGGTTTGCGCTATGCAACAAATTGATTTTTACATGGTTGATGCCTTTAGCACGGCTACTTTTGGCGGCAATGCCGCAGCCGTGTGTCCGCTCACCGAGTGGTTGCCTGATGAGACATTATTGAAAATGTCCAAACAGCATAACCAGTCAGAAACGGCTTTTTTTGTCCCAAATGAAAACGGCTTCGAGTTGCGCTGGTTTACCACTCAAGGGGAAATAAATCTGTGTGGGCATGCCACACTTGCTGCCGCGCACGTCATCTTTGAACATCTTGATTACCCGGGCGCGACTATCCATTTTGATACCCGGTTTGTTGGCCCATTGACAGTAGCACGCAGCGGCGAGTGGTTGACGCTTGATTTTCCAGCCTGGGAAACCGAGCCCGTCGTGCCGCCGTCCTTATTGCTGGAAACGTTGGGCATCACAGAATGCAAAGAAGTGCGCGTGGCGCGTGATTACATGGTCGTGCTGGATAACCAACGGCAGGTAGAAGCGCTACGCCCGAACATTAATGCCATGCTCCCTCTGGGAAAAATGGTTTGCATAACCGCACCCGGCGAAGAGAAATACGATTTTGTCAGCCGTTTCTTTTGCCCGGGAGAGGCCGTAGCGGAAGACCCCGTTACAGGTTCAGCACATAGCATGCTAATTCCGTACTGGGCTGAAAAACTGAAAAAAACACAAATGCTGGCGCACCAGGGCGCCGAACGTGGCGGGGATTTACGCTGCCAGCGAGTGGGGGATCGAGTCCACATCGGCGGACAGGCAACAACTTATCTGCTGGGTAAGGTACTGTTGCGTTAGAACGTCCAGAATGCGGTTCGGAATGGGCTTTCAGGTATAAGGTCTGCTGTACGATTATGGCAGACCTGACGGCGCTTTAGACTGACTGCTTTGTGCCTGGAGGGGACGTTGCTAATGTCCGAACGGTATTAATGATGTGGGGACAGGGCATCCTGATAGTTTTAAAAAAGCCAATCTGTTATATTTAATCGAAATCGTTTTCGATAAATCAATCAATTCTGGTGGCATGGGATGAAGCAAAGGATCAATATCGTAAAACTGGCACAGCACCTCGGGTTGTCCGTCTCTACGGTATCCAAGGCGCTGAATGGCCGGGAGGATGTGAGTAAAGCCACGAAGCAACGCGTGCTTGTCGCCGCGTCTGAACTGGGCTTCTCGCCCGATCCGGCGGGGCGGCGTTTGCGCAGCGGAACGTCGGAAACCATCGGGTTTGTGCTTTCGTATCCTCAGGCCCACTTTGCACAACCTTTTTTTCTCGATCTAATGGCCGGAATCGACCAGGAACTGGAAAAAACGCCTTATCAGTTGGTTATTGTCACCGGAAGAAGCATTGAATCGGAGATAGACAGCTTCAGACGCCTGGTTGAACAACAGCGTGTTGATGCGGTGATGTTTGGCAGAACGCGTAAAGAGGATGCCAGAATCCAGTTTTTGCAGGATCGCAGCGTGCCATTTGCCACTCTCGGACGAAGTGAAACGGGCAATCCTTTCCCGTTCGTTGATATTGACCGCACTGTTGCCGGGCGCAACGGCACCGCGCGCTTTATCGGCCTGGGGCACCGCCGCATCGGGCTTCTCAATACTCCAGACTACCTCATGCTCAGCCACCACTTGCGGGCAGGCTACATGGCGGCGCTGGATGCCGCAAATCTGTCTTTTGATCCTGCTCTGATTGTTGACGGGGAGCTGTCCGAAACAGGCGGATTAGCGGGTGCCAGAAAGCTGCTGGCGATGAAAAATCCGCCAACGGCGATCATGTGCGGCCACGATTTGATTGCCAGCGGCGCGATGCAGGCCATTGTGGAAACCGGAAAGCGCCCCGGTACCGATGTGGCAATTATTGGTTGCGACAACCACCCGCTCGGACCTTACCTGAATCCGCCGTTAACCACCTTTTCCGCGCCAACCCAGGAAGCGGGCCAGCGAATGGTCCAGTTACTTCTGGCGCACATGAGCGGTAAACCGGTCGAAACACTACAGGAGGTGTGGTCGCCCGAGCTGATCCTGCGCTCCTCACACGGTAGTGAATTTTTCCAGAAAGCATAACCTGCCAATTTCCCTGCCTTGACGGCCACACGCGGTCAGGGTATTGTCTACTTAATTATCGAAAACGTTTTCGATAAAATTAACAAAGGAGAAAGAACATGACGTTGGTGGAAGGAGGATGCCTGTGTGGTGCCGTCCGCTACAGAATGAAAACACCGCCCCGCTCGGTGGTGGTTTGTCATTGTACCCATTGTCAGAAAGCGAGCGGAAGTGCATTCTCGGTTAACCTTCTGGTGGAAAAAAGTGATTATGAACAGCAGGGAGTAACGGCATGCTTTACCGATACAGGCGACAGCGGACTGCCGTCACACCGCCACTTCTGCCGGGAATGCGGCTCGCCAGTGGTAACCGAAGCGACAAATATGCCCGGCATGTTACTGGTTAAGGCCGGCACGCTCGATAACCCTGGAGAGTTTTCCCCGCAGGCCGAAATTTATACCCGGTATGCTGTTAAATGGTATGCGCCGATCGCGGGTTGTGTACGGTTCGTTCAGGCCCCTGTTGCCTGAACACGATAACTTTATTTTTAATTCCATGCGAAAACGTTTTCGTTAAATATAAAACGGACAGGGGAAAATGATGCGGTTTGCCCAGGCTCGCCGTTCCCCTATATTTTCTCTTATGCATTTATCATCAGGAGCCTTTTATGAGCTTTCAAAGTATTAACCCGGCAACAGGTGAATTACTCAAAACTTTCCCGTTGCAGACCGATGCTGAGGTCTTTTCCGCTCTGGAAAAAGCCGACACGCTTTATCGCGACGACTGGCGTTTACGGTCTGTGGCTGAGCGTGCTGCGATTGTCGGCAAGGCGGCAAAAATCCTGCGTGAGAAACGCGATGAGTATGTGACCTACCCGACGCTTGAAATGGGTAAAGTGACGCGCTTTGGCTATATGGAAATTGATTTAGTCGCGGATATTCTCGACTACTATGCCACCAACGGTGAGCGTTTGCTCGCGGCACAGGCCATTCCAGGCGAGCCAGGTGCGACGTTACTCTCCGAACCTATCGGGGTTATCCTGGCGATCGAACCCTGGAACTTCCCTTATTACCAGCTGGTGCGCGTGGCGGCGCCGCAGCTCATCGCCGGTAACGTCGTTATGCTCAAACACGCGGAAAACGTCCCGCAGTGTGCACTGGCGTTCGCACGGTTGTTTGAGGAGGCGGGCGCGCCGGAAGGGGCGTACACCAACCTGTTTTGCAGTATCGATCAGATTGCCAGCCTGATTGACGACTTCCGGGTGCGCGGGGTCGCGCTGACGGGCAGCGAGCGGGCGGGAACGTCCGTTGGCGAACGTGCCGGGAGAAATCTGAAGAAGGTCATTCTTGAGCTGGGCGGTAGCGATCCGGCGATTATTATGCCTGGCGCGCCGCTGGATCATGCTGTCGAGCAGGTTGTGATGGGGCGTACCTGGAACTCGGGGCAGGGTTGCGTCAATATTAAGCGCGTCATTGTGATTGGCCGTGAGCGTGGCGAACGCATGCTGGAGGCGCTCAAAGAGAAGTTTGCGGCAATCAACGTTGGCGATCCAGAGGATGCGTCGACGCTGCTCGGCCCGCTGGTAAGCGAACGTGCGTTGCAGGGGCTGCTGAAACAGATTGAAGAGGCGAAAGCGGCAGGGGCAAACATTGTTTTTGGTGGCAACAGAGTCGACCGTCCGGGTTTCTATCTTGAACCGACCATTATTACGGATATTACTGAGGCTAACCCACTCTATACTCAGGAAGCCTTTGGACCGGTACTCTCTTTTTATGTTGTCGACAGCGAAGAAGAGGCGATTCGTCTGGCAAACGCGACGCCTTACGGCTTGGGCGGTTACGTCTTTGATGCTGATACGAAAAACGCGCAGCGCATTGCGTCGCATATTGACTCCGGGATGGTTTACATCAACTCCTGTTTTGCTGACTCTCCGGGCCTGCCGTTTGGCGGTGTGAAAAACTCCGGCTTCGGGCGCGAGTTATCGGAAATCGGGATGGGGGAATTCCTGAACCGAAAATTAATCCGGGTAACGGAAATCGAATAATAATAAAGCCACCTGAGATACAGGTGGCTTTATTTGTCTATGGAAATAATTTGGGAATCAACGCGCCCAAATCAGCGAAGTACAGATAAGCTGATTCGCAACCTCCTTTTACGAAGGCTCAACCTCAAATCACGACAACAATTTTCCCGATTTGCTGACCTTTTTCCATATAGCGGTGTGCATTGGCGATTTCGGAAAGCGGGAAGGTGCGGTCGATGCGCGGTTTCAGCTGCCCGCTCTCCAGCTTCTCGAAAATGTAGCGTTCCGCGTTTTTGAGCGCGACCGGGTCGCCGGTAATTGAGAACATGGTATAGCCCATCATTTTGAATGGTTTACCCTGCGCTCCCTGACCCCAGGATTCATAAATCGGGAACGGTGTCGATTCCGGCGCAAGGTTACCGTAAATCATGATCAGGCCATCTTTGGCCGTCGCGCGCGCCAGTTCGGCCAGACCGGAACCAGCTACGCTATCAAAAATGATCCGCGCGCCAGCGCCTTGGGTGATTTCCATAATTCGGGTTGCAACGTCTTCTTCGCTAGTCACGATAATGTGATCCGCCCCGGCAGCAATCAGTTCATCCCGTTTGTCGGCGCCGCGCGTGGTCGCGATGACAATCCCACCCTCTGCTTTAACAATCTGAATTGCCGCGATCCCAATGGAGCTGGTTGCTGCTGTCAGCACGACGTAATCGCCCTTGGTGACATGGCCGTTATGCACCAGCGCACCGTAGGTTGTGATGTACTGCATCCAGATACTTGTTCCTTCCTCGAATGATAAGCGCTCAGGATACGCGGCGAGCGCCTCGGCGGGCACGATAGCGACTTCGCCATACACGCCGTATTGATTAAGTGGGAAAGCGGGAACTGTGGAGCGGATTTTCCCGATAAGCCCTGTATCCACGCCCGAGCCAACCGCCTCGACAATCCCGGAGGCTTCATAACCAATGTTTGATGGTAGAGTAGGTTCCAGGAAATATTGCCCTTCGCGGAACATCACCTCGGCGCGGTTCAGCCCAATGGCTTTTACCCGCAGGCGAACTTCACCCGGACCTGGTTCCGGTAGAGTGAGCTCATCGATACGTAAAACATCTGCGCTTCCTTTTTCGTGGAACCGGATAATTTTCACTAAATTTGTCATGCGGATTCTCCATGCCTCATGAGAAGGCTTATTCTGATTAAAGTGGGTTTTTCGCAGGTGGGCATTCAGCCCACTCGCGGATCAATCAGGAATTTTTCGCCCGTCGCTTTGCGTTCAAGCGCGCGTAAGACATCAGGATCAAGCAGATCGGCCAGGCCGATGGTCCGCGTGTAGTGGCTGGCGAAGGTGGTCGTCAGTTCATCGACGATCCGCTGGCGCAGTTGCTGAAGAACCGCCGGGGAAACCGTGTTGAGATAGTTAAACAGCAGCCATCCCGATATGCTCCAGGCATAGCCGAGCCCGCCACGATCGAGGACTGTCGGGGCACTGTCCAGCCCGCCATAGATATACAGCTGCTTAAAGAGAGTGGAACCGTAGCGGCTATAGGCTGCGGTTTTGCGGGCGGCCGCGCGCTCCATAGCATTTATAATTTCAATACCCAGTTTGCCGCCGCCGATGGCATCAAAAGCAACGGTCGCGCCGGTCTCTTCAATCGCATCGGTCAACCGGGCAGCAAAATCAGGCTCTTTGCTGTTGAGCACATAAGTCGCACCCAGTTCGCGCAGGATCTTTTCCTGCTCAGTGGTGCGCACGATATTGATTAACGGAATACCATCGGCCAGACAGATGCGCTGTAGCATCTGACCAAGATTCGATGCCGCTGCGGTATGAACAAGCGCTTTATGGCCTTCCCGAAGTGCCGTCTCCACAAAACCGAGTGCGGTGAGTGGATTAATAAAAATAGAGGCGCCATCGGCTGCTTCCACGCCCTCGGGCAGCACAATCAGATTGTGCATATCTGTCCTGCGGTAATCGGCGTACATACCACCACCGGACATCCCGACACGTTTACCGATAAAGACTTGTGCATTTTTCCCTGCGGCCACGACGGTACCCGCGCCTTCGTTTCCAACAGGCATGGGTTGTCCCAGGCGGCCAGCGATAGCCGCCAGACGTTCTGATGGGACAGTCATCGTGACACGGCTGTCGAATTCCCGAATATCAGATAGATCCGCCGGGCCTAACAGCATGCCGCTGTCGCTGGGGTTAACCGGGGTCGCCTCGATCCTGACGATCACCTCATCGTCGCCCGGTTCGGTCAGTTCGACCTGCTCCAGAGACAGCACAAGTTCACCGCTTTTATCAATCGTCGAGCGTATTGCACGTCCACTCCAGCTCATACTCATCTCCTGTCGTTATTTATCGAAAACGTTTTCGTAAAGAGTGTACACTTAAATTTAAGTACAAGTGTAGTTTTTAGTCACCATAAGCGCACATTTAAGGAAATCGTTTTCGAAACAAGGAAAAGACATTGCCTGGTTTTACTGAGTAATCAGGTTTAGCTTGAATGGGTAAAGATCAATTGTTATTTGCATCGCAAATGAGGGGGCGATAGACGGGATGTTCCAGGGATAACACCTTCCAATACTACCTTTTCAGGCGAAGATTTCTGTACACCCATAGCATCCTCTTAAACGTACATCATAGACAAAGAGGCAGGGGGGATGTGGCAATTGATAACCTGGGCGGAGCTGCCCTGGGCGGGATAAGCGCGTCAGGGATGCCGTCACGGCATCCCTGTTTATTTAAAGGATCAGAAGAAATCAATTCGCGTATTGATACCGACGGTGCGACCCATATTGACCTGCGCGACGGCGCTGCTGCCGTTCATGTAGCCATAGGTACGGTAACGACGGTCGAACAGGTTATCGACATAGACGGAAATGTTCATCCGTTCAGTCGCCTGCCAGCCCAGGCTGCTGTCCAGGGTGGCATAGGTGCCTTGCCGCAACTGGTTGTCGCCATCGAAATAATGCGGCCCGACCAGATTAACCGCCAGTCGGGGCATCAGTGCGCCATAGCGCGTATCAATCACGCCGTTCACGCTGCTTCCCGCGCCATAACGTGGTACGAACGGCACCCGGTTGCCGTGATACAACTCACTGTCATTGGTGAATTCGGAACGGATCACGTTGCCATTGATATCCCATGACCAGCCTGGCGCAAACCGCCATTTCGCTTCAAGTTCAACGCCAGTGGCGTCGGCTTTACCCGCATTGCTTAATGTCTGCATCCCGACCGGGCCAGAGTAAAGCTGCATGTCTTTGGTGTGGGTATAAAACGTCGCGGCTTGCAGCGTGACGTCAGCGGTTTCGTAGCGGGTGCCAAGTTCATAGTTGATGGATTTCTCGGCGACGAACGGTTTGGCATCAAGACCCGCAGTAGGCACGATGTTGTACCCGGAAGGTTTATATCCCTGGGCTACACGGGTATACACTCTCCAGTCGTCGGTCAGCATATAGCCTGCGGATAGCTGCCCGAGTACCTGATCGTCATTGCTCTTACCCTGGTCGCCAAACGGGTTGCCGAGCATGCTGCCGTGATATTGTGTACTGGATTTATCATGCGAGAAGCGCACGCCGCCGCCGATATCAAAACGATCGGTTAAATGCCAGGTCAGGTCACTGTATGCGGCCAGCGTTTCAGCGGTGGTATAGCCGGTACTGCTTAAATAAGGCATTGTCGGCATGTCGTAGGCTGAATTTAACTTCTCGCGGGTGTTCTGCCGGTACAGCCCAAACACCATATCAACGGTACGCGCATCGCCCAGGGTTGCGGCGCGCAGCTCCTGCACATCCTGATTCCAGCGCTGAGGCATATTGACGATTAACGAACCGGAAGGGAAGGTGCGCGAATAATGCTGCTGCTGCCAGGCGCTGATCAGGTTGAAAACCCAGTCATCGGTGGTGTATTTCCCACTCAGGGTCTGGCTGTCAGTGCAGCGCCGCATGTACGGGTCTGGTGAACCATCGCTAAGTGAGAGCTTACGGCCCTTAATATCATTCCATCCCACATAGGCGTCCTGGGTGGCGCGGGTACATTCGCGTGAGGCGGCAAAGCCCATTTCCCAGGGCTGGTCGTCCGGCGCCAGACGCAGTTTCACATTCCCTATGCTGGCGCGGGTGCCGCCTAAGTCATCGCTTCCCGTCGCGGGGTTAATCATGTCGCCGTCATCAACCTGACGTAACAGGGTGACGCTGCCGTACAGCAGGCCATCCTGAATGGGGCCGCTCAGGTTGAACTTACTTCGATAACTGTCGCGGCTGCTGACACCGCCTTCAATATAGCCGCGCGGCGTGCTGTCCGGCTGCTGGGTGACGATGTTGATGATCCCGCCCTGAGCACTTTTGCCATATAACGTTCCCTGTGGGCCTCGCAGCAACTCCACGCTTTGCACATCGGTAAGCGCCTGGATGGTGTTGGTGGAAAGCTGAGGGACGCCATCAACATACAGGGTGACGGCGGGGTTATAGAAGTCCTGCGCTGAAGAGACGCCGCGTAGCGAGATCGTCGAAAAAAGCATGTTGCCGCTATTTTCAATATTGAGCCCGGGCAACACTCTGGGGAGTTTGTCGCTGGCGGTGACGCCGGCGTCGCTTAATTCCGGCGCGCTGACAACGGTAGACGAGACATTGTTGGCTGATGCCGAGCGGGAAGATTGTTTACTGGCGGTAACCACCAGCGTGCTTTCGTCTTGCTGTGAAGTCTGGGCATTAGCAATGGCGGGGAGCAATAATCCCCCCAAGGCCAGAGGATAAAGCCGTGTCATTTTCATTGTTGTGAGTCCCTGTAAGACGGCGAAACGCCAAAAATACCGACAATGGTGAATTGAAAATGATAACTATTTCTAATAGTGGTGCTACCCGAAACGGGTTTATTTCAACCTGTTTCGGGTCGGTTTGCGCTTATTGGGCTGAATGGCGATAACGGTCGACGGCGAGAGCCGTCAGGCGTTTTTTGTCTATCTTGCCGACGGCGGTGAGCGGCCAGTGGTCCAGATACTCGATTTGGTCAGGAATTTTCCACGCGCTGAGCCCCATACGGGTCAGTTGTTGACGCAACTGCTGATAGTCAGTTGGCACCTGCTGCGCGATGATAAACGCGCAAATCCGCTCGCCAAGCAGCGTGTCCGGCGCGGCGACCACCGCGCAATCTTGCACTTCCGCTAAACGCATCAGTGCCGATTCCACTTCAGCCGCGGCTATTTTTTCTCCGGCGCGGTTGATCTGCTCTTTTATGCGCCCCTCAACGTGCAGGTTCCCCGCCTCATCCAGCCTGACATTGTCGCCTGTGCGGTAAAACCCTTGCGCGGTAAAAGCCTGCGCGTTGTGGGCAGGGGCGCGGTAATAGCCCGAAATGGTATAAGGGCCGCGCGTTAACAATTGCCCGGTTTCGCCCGGCGCGACGTCGTTCTCGTCTTGATCAACGATGCGGATTTCATCCCGAGGGGATAACGGGCGCCCCTGGCTGTGGAGAATGGTGGTATGCGGATCGTCCAGCCGGGTAAAACAGAGCAGGCCTTCCGCCATACCGAAGACCTGTTGCAGGGTACAGTCAAAGGTGGCGATAACCTGCTCAGCAAGCGTCGGGTCGAGCCGGGCGCCGCCCGCCTGAATGACGCGCAGCGACGAAAGGTCGCTGTCTTCCCACTCCCTGGCCTGCACCCATAATTGCGCCAGCGCCGGAACCAGGGCGACGTGAGTCACGCCTTCCTGCGCGATTAAAGGCATCACCTCATCACAGCTGGCGCTGTCGGTCAGCACCACTTTTCCGCCGCAGGCAAGCGTTCCCAGAATGCCGGGGCAGGCCAGCGGAAAGTTATGCGCCACCGGGAGGACGGCGAGATACACGCTCTGTTGGCTGATGCCGCACAGTTCAGCAGAAGCGCTGAAGTTATAGCTATAGTCGGCATGTCGGCGCGGGATGAGTTTGGGCGTGCCGGTTGTGCCGCCTGAGAGCAACAACAACGCGGTGGCGGAAACATCAGGCTGCGGCCACGCCTGCCGCTCACCGTGAAGGGAGAAGAGCGGCGTAAAATCGTCGCTCACGGTCTCTCCAGCGACCAGAACATGACGCAAGCAGGCGTGTTTGTGCGCCATCTGTCGGGCCAGCTCTGCGTGGTTTTCCCCGTGAATAACGTAAGCGACGGGTTGCGCCAGCTCAATCAGCGCGTCGATATCCAGCGCACGTTGCGAGGGCATCGCCAGCACGGGGATAACGCCCAGTCTTAACAAGGCGAACAGCAGGGTAACAAACGCGTTGTCGTTGGGAAGCTGCACAATCACATGTTCCCCCGAACGCAAACCCAGTGATGACAGACCTGCGGCAAGTTCGTCAACCCGTGCATCAAGCGCGCTGTAGGTTAACGACCCCTTTGCATCAACGACGGCAATTCGCGAGGCATAACGGGCCGCCCAGTGGCGCAACTGTTCGGCAATGGGTAAGGGATACTGTTCAATCAGAGATTCAAAGGAAGAATTCATGCGTCACCTTTCTGAAGTGCTGGGCTGTTTTTGCAACGCGGTCATTGCAGAAAATGCGTGGGGAAAATGGCGGACAATCTGCGTAAAAAAGGACCGGGCTTGTTGAATGGGATAGAAATGATCGCCGTCAATCACCACCGGGCCTGTAACGTGGCTCAGCCACTGACGCCAGGCATCGACCTGCTGCCAGGAGGCTTCGCGATCGTGGCTGCCGCACAATAACAGCGCAGGCGTGCGCAGCGGCGGACAGACGTCGGACGAGTCGTAGTGATAGCTCTCGGTGGCGTAAAAATCAGCGCGCAGAAGAGGAAGAAACAGCGACATTAATTCCTGGTTTTCCCGCAGTTCAGGAGAACATCCGCCAATGTCTATCAGTTCAGCGATAAAGTCGGCATCATCGCGATGGCTGAGCTGGCGTTCAGAATGCAGATGCGGGGCATGGCACCCGGAAATAATCAGTCCTTGCGGCGCATGCCCCCGTTGCTCCAGAAGTCGGCAGGTTTCAAACGCCACCTGCGCTCCCATGCTGTGCCCGGCGAGTAAAAGCGGCGTGTCAGGCGATACGGACGCTTCCAGTTCGTTCGCCAGCAGTGCCGCCAGTTGCGTAATGCTTCTGAGCGGTTCCAGATGGCGAAGGCGATCGCGCCCCGGCCAGGTCACCAGAGAAAGCGCGCAATCAGCCAGTTGCTCAGCTTGCCAGTGGCGAAACGCGCTACTGCTGCCGCCAGCGAAAGGGCACATGACCAGATGCGCAGTATTGCCGTTCCGGGCGGGCCACAGCGGGATGCACATTGCAGATTGCGTCACAGCGCCTCCTTATCATCATCGTTGTAGAAACCGGCTAACCGGTCGTGGTGCGGCGGCGTCAGGCGTCTGATCTCCGCATTGCCGGTCTTACGTAAAATCTGCTGCCATAAACGTGATAACGCGATCTGATGTACGCTTTGGCAGGCCGCTGGTGGATGTTCGCCCGCCAGATGGCTGCGCAACTGGTGTAGCAACCAGCTGACGCCCTCCGGCCCGACGGTTTCGCAGCAGTCGCGCCAGCTCAGAGGCGCCGCGCTGCGCGTCAGACCCGGCGGATCGCGCAGGATCTCCGGTCTGCGGTAGAGACTGTGGGCGTTCTCCTGATGGTCTGCGACAAACAGGCTGGATGACCAGATGACGGGGCCGTAGCTCGCCTCCAGCGAAAGATGACCTTCCGGCCAGCCCAGCAGCAGGCGGTGCATGATAAGGCTATGCATATCTGGATCGTCAGGATCGAGATAGCGCTGAAGCAGCAGACAGGCTTCTCCCTCCGGCCAGAAGAGTCTCAGACAGTGAAAATCGCTAAAGCTGCCAACCACGTCGCACTCCACGGCGGCGGCATCAACGCCCAGAGCCAGCAACAACAAATCCAGCGTGGAGTAGAGCAACTGTCGGCTGGTGGTGGCGTGGACTACCGGCGGCGTCTTAGCCAGGCAGCGACGCAGCTGCTGCGTATCGCGAAGCCATGCGCGTCCCGCGCGCGTATGCGGATAAAACGTGTTTACCCAATAGCAGCAGCCCTGTTCCTGCGCCAGCGTTTGTAAGGAACTGATGTCATCCGGGTGGAGGGGATGCTCCTGAATGACGTGTACGCCGTGCGTCAGAAAGTGTCTGGCAAGCTGCGTACCGGTTCCTCCGGCGACGGTCGAACGCACGACAATACAGGCGATATCCGGCATCCTGGTTATCTGTTCCGGCGAGGTATACAGCGGAATGCCAAACGCATGGGCCAGCTCTCTTGAGCGGGCGCTTCCCTGCGCCAGCAGGCCGACCAGTTCCAGCCCCTCCGGGGGCTGCATAAAAGCATTCAGGTACATTTCGCCAAATTTGGCGCCCACAATCAGTACGCGTTGTTTTGGGGAGGCGGACGGCATCATAACGTGTTCTCCGGTTGCGTTGAGGTTGTGCAAAGCCAGCGCGTAATGTGTTGCGCACAAGCCTGAACGTGGGGGGCTTCCATCATGATTTGCCAGTGGCTGGCTTCAATCACAGCGTCGTCGGCGTTGTTTATCCAGCCCTGCCACTCGGTTTCTGCTGGCGTCCAGCGCGCGGGTCTCCCGGCGGCATACACCATGAGACAGGGGACCGGAACGCTTTCGCCCGGCGTATGCTCAGTCAGTAAACGCAGCAGATGCGCGATGTTGTCGAGCCACGTTTCTGCCGCTTGCAGCGTCAGGTTTTGCGACACCATACCGGCCGTTTTAGCGAGGCTGATAAAGTCGGCAAGCTGGCTGTCGGGCGTCTGCTGGTCGAAATGTTCGGGCAGCGCCAGAGGCGTTTGTCCTTCGGCTAACAGGCGCAGCAGGGCCGCCCGTTTTTCGCAACAGAAATCCTGTCGGCACACGGGATCGATTAACGCGATCCGAACCTGCTCGCCTTTGGCGTACAGGCGCTGTGCGGCGCCCGCAGCGAGAAACGCGCCATACGACCAACCCGCCAGCACATAAGGGCCGTGAGACTGCTGGCGACGGATGCACCCGACATACTCATCGATCATCTGGTCAAGCGTGGCAAAGCGCTGCGGCGATTTTGCTTGCAGGCCGAAAACACGCCTGTTCAGCGCGCTGGCGAGCGGCAGCCAGGCGCTGATATCGCCGTCCGAAGCGTGGAAGACAAACAGGGTTTCGTCGCCGTCGCCCTGGCAAAGGGGTATCGGGTTGTCCTCTCCTGACGTAGCCGCCTGTAGATGGGCGCAGAAGTCGCTCAGCGTCGAATGGCTGAACAGATCCTGAAGGTTAGCCCTGGCAATCCCTCTCCGGTTTAGCTGCGCGACCATCCTTGTCGCCATCAGGCTGTCGCCGCCCAGTTCGAAAAAGTCGTGATGCCTTGCCACGGGGCGAGACAGCAGCGATTGCCAGAGTTCAGCCACCTGTTTTTCCAGCGCCGGATTCCCCCCGGCAACTGGCGTGGGTTTGGCTGGCTCAATCAGCGCATCAGACGGGGCATGCAGCGGCGTAAATAACGCTTCTCTTTGCCGGATCTGTAAAACGGGCAGACCGGTGCCAAAGCGCTGCTGTAAATAGCGGCTCACGGCTTCTTTATCCGGGCGATTTACGCCAGGCGAACGCGCCACCAGCAGATGCTGGCGCAGCGGCGACGATTCCTGCGCGGGCCACGCCAGCTCGTTTGCAAACCCGGCCTGAACGAGAATTTCCTGCCATGCGGAGCGGGTGAGCATCGGTTTCTCATCTCGGCGGCGGAAATCGCGGTATCCGCTTAATCCCTCAATAAAGCCCACGCTCGCCAGTTGGAATACGCTGTTTCGCTCCGTCGCTTCAACGATCAGCAAACGTCCGCCGGCTTTCAGCAACAGTTTTAATCTGCGCAATGTCTGGACGACATGGCTGGCGTCGTGGAGCACATTGACGGCAACGATCAGGTCGTAACCCGCCTCCGGGTGGGCGGTGAAATCCAGCGGCTGGTTGATGTCGAACAAGGCATAAGACACCCGCGATTCATCATGGAAACGGGCTCTGGCGTCATTGAGGAACTGCGCGGAGACGTCCGTGAAGTGGTACGACTGTCGCGTGTTCCGCGTGGCCTTCAGCACCGGCGCGGTAGTGGCTGCGGTTCCGGCGCCAACCTCCAGAATCCGTTCTGCGCCGCACAAGGCGGCAATCTGCGCGGTATAGCGATTCAGACAGGCGCTGGCGGGGTTGTCGCGATACAGCGCGTCAGTCACGCGATGCTGCTCGTTGAACAGCAATTCCAGCGGAGAACACTGCCCGGAGAAGAGGGCGTCGTGCCGGGCGATGCAGGTTTCCAGATACTGCGCCAGCGCCTGGCTCCATTGGCTTGGCGGGCACGCTTCCTGAGGCTCAGGAATCTCGCTGAGCGGAACGCGGCAGCGCCAGCTTTCACCCTCGCGGATTAACCACTCTCTTTCCGTCAGACACTGTAGCCACTGGCGCAGCAGACGCTGGTGAGACGCTTGCGCGGACAGCGCCTGTACTATTGCGCTAAAGCGATGGGCGATCTCCGGCGTGGTAAACAGGCCGTGACGATTTAGCGTAGCCGCGATCCCCTGTAGCGCACGCGCCTCCAGCCAGCGCCAGGTCGCCTCCAGCTCATCAAGCTGCGCCTGCTCAGGCAACGGCAGCGCCAGTTGGGTGAGTTCGTGCTCATCAGGCGTCGCCGCTGATGGCGACGGATCGTCGGCCATTACGATATCCAGCGTCAACGCGCCCTGTTCGGTTATTTCCGCTCTGGCCTGCCGGATGCCGGGGTATTCGAGCGTCGCCTGCTCAATATCCCGCAGGTCGTAGTCCGCCTGCGCGTTCAGCGGCCAGCGTCGACGGGGAATGTGCCCGGCGATGCCGCTGGCGAGAGTCTTCAGGCTTTCAGGGGCGGCGATGACGGCTTGCAGGATGGCGCAATAGTCATTAAACATCGCCTCGGCAGCGCCGGGTTCCAGCACGTTGTCCATGCAGTACCAGCTAAACATCAACTCGCCGTCGCTCTCCATGACCTGATGATCCAGCCAGACCTGCGGCGTTTGCGTGAACACATAGCAGGGTTCGCCGAACAGATGGCTCATCGCCTGATCGATAGTCATGCCTTCCAGCGTCATCCCCAGCATACTGGTAAACACCACCGGCATTAGCGGTTGACGTTGTGACCCGCGCAGGCGGCCCAGCTCACGGATCACCTCAACACCGTTCATTTCACTGTGCGCCATGTTTTGCCAGAGGCGCTGTTGGGTCTGTTGCATCTGCTCTTGCAACGTCACCGGCGCTGAGAAGTTAAAATCAACCAGCGTGACGGAGGTAAAATCACCAATCAACTGGTTGATTTGCGGATGGATCGGCTGGCGATTGAAGAACGTCAGGTTCAGCGTAAATGCCGTGGTGCGGCTCCAGCGCTCAAGGGTGGCGGCAAACAGCGTGAGCAGCGCGGCAGACGGTGTGACGCCTTGCTGCTGCCAGCGCTGTTTCACGGCCTGCCATTCTGTCTTGCCGATCGTCGATTTGAAGGTGGTGAAGTGTGGCGTTTCCGGGGGTGTTTCAACCACCGGCAGCTCTGGCGCTAAAGGCAATTGCGGCAGTTTTTCCTGCCAGTAATCCCAGGCATCGTGCCATGCCGATGTCTGTCGGCGCGCCTGTTCAGCCATTACATAATCACGGAAGGTGATAGCGAGCGGCGCCAGCGTTTCACCGCGCCAGACCTGCGCCAGATCGTCCATCATGACTTTAAAACTCTGCACATCGAACTGCAAAAGGTCGAGGTTCATGTGCAGGCGGTAATGGCAATCGTCGATTTCGCTGACCACCAGCTCAAAAAGAGGCCACTGGTCGGCAGGCAAAACGCGATAGCTCAGTTCATGCCGCCGTTTTTCCAGCGCGATGCGCTGTTCTTCCGGGGAAAGCGCGCGCAGATCGTCGCGCTGGATGTGATACTCCGGCGTTGTCGCCAGGACTCGCTGCTGCCCGTCGGCATCAACCACCATGCGCAACATGTCGTGGCGTGCGATAAGCTGGTTCCATGCGTTCTCCAGTATGGCGAGATCGAACTCATCGTGGCGTTTATCCCACTCAAACAGAACGTGACAGGCGACGCCGCCATAGCCAATGAGGTGGGTTCGCCCCAGCCAGTAGGCGTGCTGAATGGGCGTCAAAGGGAAGGGCGCATAACGCTCGTCGGCGTCGTGCTGCAACACTTCCGGCTGCGAAGCGGCAGGCGTCGTCTCTGGCTTAGAACAGATAAGCTGCGTGAGTCCATGAGGAGACAGATCCTGCCACGCCCGTTCCGCATTGATGCGTACGCCCAGGTAGTGCTGAATATCGCTACTGAGTTCAAGGAAGAGCAGCGAGTCCATGCCGAGTTGCAACAGATCCTGGTTTGGACGCAGTGACGCCGGATCGCTCAGCCTTAGCTGAACCGCAATCCGCTTTTTCAGCCATGCCATCACCGCCGTTTCATCGCTCAGGCTGCCGTTAAAGGCGTTGTCATCAGCAGGAGGAATGACAGGCGTTGCGGCTTTTTCTGTGGCGCTGATGTTAAACAGAGCCTGTTGTAACGGGGGCATTTTGTCGGTAAAAACGCGCATCGCCAGTCGCCACGGGGCGCCGCGCATCACCGCCTGTTCCAGGTGCCAGCAGCCTTCGGCATCGCTTAACGCGCCCATACCACGGCTGGCGAGCGTCGCCAGCATTTCCGGCGTGGCCGCCCGACCGCTTTCTCCCCATGCGCCCCAGGCGACAGAGAGCGTTTTCGGCGCATCAAGGGTGGAAAACTGCTGGGCCAGCCCGTCCAGGTAGCCGCAGGCCAGCGCATGGGCGCTCTGACCCGGCGCGCCGAGGGTGGCGGCAGCGGAAGAGTAGAGAATAAGATAGCGTCCGTCGTGGTTGCGCAGGGTTTGCAACAGCTGGCTTGCCGCCTGCGCTTTTACCGCGAAAACGGTGGCCAGCTGGTGGTCGTCAAGCTCCAGCAAGGGCGCGTCAGCCAATACGCCAGCGGCATGAATCGCTCCGGCAATGCCGCCGTTGGCCGCCAGATCGTCAAGAACCGTGGCCAGTTGCCCGGCATCGCCCACATCACAACGGCAGACGCGCGTCTGCCCGCCCTCCGCATCGCGTAGCCATGACTCATCCACGCGCGGCGCCAGCAGGGCGATGCGTCGCGCC
This sequence comes from Citrobacter sp. CK180, assembly GCF_030333655.1. Taxonomy (NCBI): domain Bacteria; kingdom Pseudomonadati; phylum Pseudomonadota; class Gammaproteobacteria; order Enterobacterales; family Enterobacteriaceae; genus Citrobacter; species Citrobacter sp. CK180. Next base: position 111,082 of record NZ_JAOWFM010000054.1, read on the forward strand.
CCTTTTTCTCTGAGCCAGTTCACGGCAAGGCGGCCTAATCCGCCAAACGCTCCGGTCACCAGATGCCAGCGGTTATCGCCGGTAAACACGTTTGCCGGTAATTCGGCGGCGCATCCCGTATTGGGCGCCAGTGAAGGGAGCCAGAGGGTGTTACCCCGCGCGGCAAGCCAGCGCTGTGATTGTGAGACTGCGCTTAACCCTTGATGCAGCGTTTCCCACGGGGTGTTTTCGGCGAGATCGATGGCGGCAAGCAACCGTTCCGGCTGTTCGTTGGCCGCGACGCGAAGCAAGGCCCATAGCGCGTGATGGGACGCAGAGAGTGCCTCATTTTCCTCGACTCGCCACGCGCGGCGAGTAACCACAATCAATCCGGCTGCGCTGGCGGTGAGCGCTGCTATCACTTTCTCCGCTAAGGCCAGCGTATCCTCGCTCTCCTCAACAATCATCAGTCGCGAAGAGGCGTGCGGATCGTGAATGATGCCGTATTGCGCCAGCTCGTCGCTGCGCGCAAGCGTACCGGCGCTGAAGCTGAAGGTAAGCGGATGGTCAACGCTGGCGATGCTGAGGGGCGTCCAGCGCCATTGATAATGCGTCTGCGGCGCAGGAAGAGGCGCGGCGGGCGATAGCGGCAGCCACTCGCCATCAGGATGACGGGCTTCAACGCGCATCTGACCGCGGGAAAAGGCTTCGTTTTGCCAGCTTAAGCGAACCTCCTCCAGCCACTCCGGGGCGGCGACGGGGGGCGGTTCCACAGGCAGAGCGTCGCCATGACGCTGTGAGAGCAGACGCCAGGCCTCCTGCCAGCGGGCGTTAAACCGTTCGGGCTGACCTGCGCAATCAGACCAGTCGGCGAGATAATCACCGTTATCCGTCAGCGCCTGCCCCAACACGGGTTCTGATGGCGCGGTGAATGTTACGGCGCTAACCGCCTGACCGGGCAGCGTGGCGAGAATGATATGTTCGCTCATCCCGGCGGTCGGGCTGCCATCCTGCGGTAGCCACGCCACTTTGCTGAATCCGGCGTGGCGGCACTGTTGCTGCCACTGAGCGGTGGTGAGGAATAACTCACCTTCGCGGGCGTCGAGATCCTGTAGCGGAAGAACCAGCGGGCCGAAAACGAAGTCAAACAGACGCATTGGCTGGGTGATTTCGCGCATCAGCAGGCGCCCGCCCGGCTTGAGCAGGGGGCGCAGATTATCGAGCGTGCGGCCAATATGGCGGGTGGCGTGAATCACGTTCGCCGCCACGATAAGATCGTAAGACTGTGCCTGGAAACCCTGAGACTGCGCCTCTTTTTCGAGATCCAGCTCGCTATACTTCACAAAATCATAGTCGGCGAATTTCTGCTGGGCGCGGCGGGTGAACAGCGCCGAGATATCGGTGAAATGGTACTCCAGTGCCGGAACGCCGTTGAGTTCCGGCAGCAGCCACGCGGTGGTGCCGCCGGTTCCGCCGCCAACTTCAAGAATACGCAACGACTGGCGGGGCTGACGCGTCTGGACAATGCCGCGTAATACCCCGGCGGCGATTTGGTTGAAATAGCGGCCAAAGCTGAATTCCTGATACAGCACCTCCACGCCGTCGGAGGCGCTTTGCGGGAAGATAATCGCCACTGGTTCTTCCGCGCCGCTCATCATGTCATATAACCGATCGCCGGCACGGGCGATGGTGTCGGGAATAGCCTGAAAACCTTCACAATAACCGGCAAGTTCCGTCAGCAGCGATTCCCGCTGTTGATGTTCAATGGGGCGGGCGCGAGCGTATCGCCCGTCGGTGCAGCGGTAATCGCCGTCGACCACGCAGTTATTCAGCAGGCGCTGGAGTAGCTGCTGGTAGCGGGGCAGCAGACGTCCACGGCGCATGATGGTCATGGCGTCCACGCCGTTTTCAATGGCATCGCCGGTACAGCGTTGTACCAGTTGATCGACGTAGATGGCGTGCAGGCGCGTGGCGCACTGTTTAAGCGCTTCCAGGCGGGGGAGATCGAGCGCTGTCGCAGCGCGACTCGCCACCTCCAGCCCGGCAGACAGCGCTGCGTCGGCAGGCTCGCAGGCCGGGGAGACGCGCTCTTTCCAGTAACGCTCAGTATCAAACGGATAACATGGCGCAGCGATACGTTGTCCATCGCCCGCCAGCAGGTCGGCCCACGGTAGGGCGACGCCGGCAGCGTAAAGCTGGAGCAGGGCCTGATTGAGGACATCGCCCGCCTCTTTGTTACGCCGGGCGCTGGCTATCCAGTATGCGTTATCGCGGTATTCGCGCTGCCCGGAAGCAACCAACTGGGCATCGGGCCCCATCTCCAGAAAAACGCGGGCGCCGAGCTGATGCGCTATCTGAATACTCTGGATAAAACGCACCGGCTGGCGCATGTGTCGGCGCCAGTAATCCGCCTGGTTGAGCGTTGACTCATCAATGACGTCGGCGGTGAGCGTGGAAATAATCGGTATTTGCCCCGGCTCTGCGTGCAGCCCCGCGCAGGCGTCCTGGAACCGATCGAGTATCGGCTCCAGTAAAGCGGAGTGCGCCGCACCGGTTACGCTCAGGCGACGATAGTTAATGTCATGCTGCGAGAGCGTGGCGCAAAATACCGCGAGACGGGCTTCCGGCCCGGAAAATACCGTATGTTGCGTACCGTTGTTGGCGGCGAGATCCAGCTCAAACTGGCGAGCCAGCGGCATCAGCGTGTCTTCGTCTGCAAATACCGCTACCATCGCGCCGCTTGCGCACTGCTGCATTAGCGCGCCGCGTCGACAAACCAGTGGCATGACCTGTTCAATCGTATAGTGTCCGCAGACAACGGCAGCGGCAAATTCACCGACGGAATGCCCAATGGCGAAGTCTGGCTTCAGTCCTTCAGCGCGCCAGTGCGCCGCCATCGCGATTTCAAACGCGACAATCGCTGGCTGCGCCCAGGCCATATTGTCCAGCTGCGCCGAATCGGGGTTAAACATCGCTTCGCGCAGTGACGGCGTAAGCATTTCGCTACAGGCGGAAAAACAGCGATCCAGCGTGTCGGCAAACGCCGTTGAGTGCTGGTACATTGTCTGACCCATAGTGCGCCAGTGCGAGCCCTGGCCGGTAAACAGCCATACCTGCTTGCCGCTGGCGCCGTGGCCGCTGTAAACCAGCGCCCCCGATTTCTCACCGGCCCAGGCGCTGAGCGCAGCGGCGGTTTCACGGTTTAATGGCGCCGCCAGGCGGAAGGGAAGATCGAGACGGCGCGCGTGCAGGGCTGTGAAGGCCAGAGAGCTGGCATCCGCATTCTCTCTCAGCGCCCCGGCATAATCCGTCGCCAGCCGCCGCAACGCGCTGTCGCTGGCGGCGCTGAGCAACAGCGCGGTACTTTTTCTGCCGCTATCCGTATTGGGGAGGCGCGCGTTGAGCGCGTCGGGCAGCGAGGCGACGATCATATGGCAGTTGGTGCCGCCAATACCAAAGGAGGAGACGCCCGCATAGCGCATTTCGTCCTGCCATGCCTGTGCCGACACCGGTATGGTAAAGGGGCTCTCTTCAAGTTTCAGCGCCGGGTTGGGGGTGTGAAAATTCAGTAAGGGTGGAATTTGCCCGCGACTGACTGCCAGAACGGTTTTCAGCAGTCCGGCAATGCCCGCCGCGGTATCCAGATGCCCCATATTACTTTTCACGGAACCGAGCGCACAGCGCTGATCCTGCGGGCGAGGCGCATAGACGTTGCGTAACGCTTCAATTTCAATCGCGTCGCCCAGCGGTGTGCCGGTGCCGTGGGTTTCAATGTAACCTACCTGCCTGTCGTCGATGGCCGCCAGCATTAACGCCTCTTCGATGACCGCCTGTTGCCCTGCGACGGAAGGGGCGGTATAGCCGACCTTTCTGTTGCCGTCGTTGTTGACCGCGCTGGAGAGGATCACCGAGATAATCGGATCGCCTGATAGCAGCGCGTCTCTCAGGCGACGCAGCACCACGCAGCCGAGACCGTTACCGGCCCAGGTGCCCTCAGCCGAGGCGTCAAAAGGACGACAGTGACCGTCAGGAGAGAAAATCATTCCGGGCTGGTAGCGGTAGCCCGCCTGCTGAGGGAAAGAGAGCGCCACGCCGCCGGCAACCGCCATATCGGATTCGCCTGCGCGCAGGCTTTCACAGGCCAGATGCACGGCAACCAGCGAGCTGGAGCAGGCGGTCTGTACCGATAACGCCGGGCCGTGCAGGTTGAGTTTGTACGCGGCGCGGGTGGCAATATAGTCTTTATCATTGCCCATCAGAGATTGCAGACCTTTTACCTGCGCGACTTCTGTCACGTTCAATGCTTCGCGACCGGGGTAGGTACTCATCCGGGAAGAGGCGAAAACGCCGGTCTTATGGGGGACGGCGCCGGGGGCATAACCGGCATGTTCCAGCGCATGCCAGACCGCCTGCAAAAACAGGCGCTGCTGCGGGTCCATCGACTCCGCTTCCTGTCGCGAATAGCCAAACAGGGTGGCGTCGAAGCAGTCGGCGTTGTCTAACACCGTACCGATATTGACATAATGAGGATCGTCAATGATGGCGGCATCCAGACCGACGGCCAGAAGCTCTTCGCGCGTAAAGCGTCGGCTGCATTCACGACCTTCCAGCAGGTTTTGCCAGAACGTTTCGCCATCCGGCGATTCAGGAAAATGGCAGGCGTAGCCGATAACCGCGACAGGTTCGCAGTCCGGGTAGTGTTGAGCGATCGATGCATCAATGGAATCTGCTGTCGGCGCAGAAGAGAAGCGCAAGTTATCCATAATCGGTCCCGTTTCCTAAGATTCACAAAGTCAATGGAACGCCAGGCGTCCGCGATGGCGTTCCGGGGAAAATCAGTTTGCTTCGCGCTATATCCGCCGCTGACGACGGCGAACAGGGCGAGGACGTTTTGTTTTCTCCACCGTGGCGACGCCGGCCAGATAATCGGCCAGGGCGGCAGGAGAAGGGTGGGTGAAGAGGTCAAGCAACGTCAGGGTGGAAAATTCGTGACGTTGTAACAAAACGTGCAGTTGCACCAGATTCAGCGACGTTGCGCCCGCCTCAAAGAAGTTTTCTGCGGGTGTGACAGACTCGCCAACCACCTCGCGGAAGGCGTCGCAAATCAGGCTGACGGTGCTCTCGTCCGCCGAAATGTGTGGCTGAGAGTGCTCAGGGCATACGCGCGGTGGGCGCTCTGCGCATTGCCCTGCGTGTTTAACGGGAGGCACCAGCGCGGCGAGCGGCAGTTGCCAGCCGCTTTCATCCTCGGCCATTCGGTTTAGCAATGCGCAATACTGTTCAAACTGGCGCTCCACCTGCCCGGCAGGAAACAGCGCGGCGACAAAATCCCAGTTAAAGCGCAGTTCGCCTTCGGATTCATAAACCTGGTGATCGAGCCAGACCTGCGGCGTCTGGGAGATGCCCCAGACCGGTTTGAGCAGATTACGCCGGGCGAGGAAGTTATCCTGCTCAAAGCCCAGCGCGCTGGTAAAGACGACGGGCATCGGAACGGCAGGCACGTTTTGCCGTTGCGCCAGTTGACGCATCACGCGGATGGCCGACACATCGCGGTGGTTGAGGTTCTGGCTCAGCCGCTGCTGTAGTGACTGCGCGCTGTGCAGCCAGCTTTCGCCGGGATGCCAGCTCAGCAGCATCAGCGAGGTGAAATCGCCCAGAATCTGGTTGATTTGCGGGTGCAGCGGTCGCCTGTCGAAAAGCGTAAGGTTAAGCGTGAACTCAGGCTGCGCACTCCATGCAGAGAGAACCGTTGACCACACCGACAACAGCACGGCCGACGGGGTGAGATGGGCGTCAGCCGCCCGTTTTTTCAGCCGATGCCAGCGCGTGCTGTCCAGCGCGCCGTTCAGGCGGGCGAAGCGCGGTGTTTCAACCTCCTGAGGCAAGCAGCGCAGCGGCAACGCAGGCGCCGGAGGAATATCATCAAGCTGCGCCTGCCACCATGCCAGAGAATCTGGATTGGGCGACTGTAGCGAGGGTTGTTGCAGATAATCCCTGAAGGTGACGGGCAGCGGCGGAAGCAGCTGTTGCGGGTAGCGGTAGCCGTGCTCCAGCTCCGCCAGCAGGATCTGCATGCTCAGACCGTCAAGCAACAGGTTATCCAGACACAGCCACAGGCGGGCGGGCATCCCGTCCACGTATCCGACCTGGAGATCGAATACCGGCCACACTTCGGGGTTGAGTACCTGATGCGCCAGTTTTTCGCGTACCCGCAACGCCTCTTCAGGCGTATGGAGGGTGTGTGCGGGTATCACCCAGGGGGGCGTCTGTTCGAGCACCTGTTGCTGTCCATCACGCACGACGGCGCGCAGCATATCGTGGCGGGCGATTAATCGGTTCCAGACCGTCTCCAGCCGGGTGAGATCCAGATCGGTAATTTCAAATTCAACAAAGAAATGTGAGCCGACGCCGCCCAGGGCAAAGCCTGGCTGACGTCCCACCAGGTAAGCCTGCTGCACGTCGGTAAGCGCAAAGGGCTGGTAGCGATCTTCAGGGGAGTGGACGAATGGTTGTTCGACCGGGACGTCGATTTTACGCAGCGTGGCGGCAAAATCCGCCAGCCGGGGATGATTAAACAGGTCGCTTAATTGCGCTTCATAACCTGCCTGATGAAGTTGCCCGGTCAGACGGGTCGCCAGCAGGCTATCGCCGCCTTGCTGGAAGAAGTCGGTTTCTCTGGTGACATTGCCAGTCGATAAGAGTTGCTGCCAGAGGGCGGCAACCTGTTTTTCAATGTCGCCCTGGGGTAAATCCGCTTCGGCCGGGTTTTCCGCTTCAGGGGTATGACGACGCTTCAGCGCCTGATAGTCAATCTTCCCGTTAGCCGTCAGCGGTAAGGCGTCGAGGAAGACGATCCGTTGCGGCACCATCCACCCCGGCAGGCGCCCGGCGAGGGCGGCCTGAAGTTGACGGGGATCGCGGCGCACCTGCCTGTCAGGGCATTGTACGAGGAAGCGTTGTAACCCCGCGACCTCATCGCCATGCTGACAGTTGAAGGCGGCTGCGCTAAATAATGCCGCCCAGTCGGCGCTGTTATGCAGCAAGGCCTCCGGCTGCCCATCGGTTAACAGAAGCGTGCTGAGCAAGGCGGACGGCGTTAACTGGCGAAACTCCATCACGTAGAGCAGCGCGCCGGGAACGGCAAGCTGTTGTAATGTCGCAAGGAGCCCGGGATCTTCCGGCAGCAGACGATGCAGGGCGTTATTAAGCCAGATAATGTCCGCCGAGTGAGCGTGCGCCGCCAGCGTGTCTGCATTCCAGGGGGACAGATGAGCGCCAGGCCAGGGGGCAAGCCTCTGCCGGGCGCTCAGCAGCATCTCCTGGCTCTGCTCAAGCCCGACATACTCAATCTGTCCGGCGTTGAGCTGTGCCAACAGCGATTCTGCGGCGCGGCCGGTGCGGGTTCCCACCTCAAGCAGGCGTACCGGGCGCTGTAAGCGCTGTGCAAGCTGTTGGCAAATTGTCGCCAGTTCCTGAATATACGGGGCGCTGGCCGGATGGTTGAAGGCCAGGCTTTCCGGCGACCACTGCGCGTCGTTCAGTAACGACAGTTCGTCACGGGCGCCGCGAAGAATTTGCGATAACGTTAAATCATGTCCGCTGAAGTGCGGGTGCTCATCCTCGCGTTCTTCACCAGCGCAGACCTGATAACCTTCAGCAGCGGGCTTCAGTCGCCGTTGCGTCACCAGAAATGCTAACCAGCGTTCCACCACGGCCTGCCAGCGCGGCTGGATAGCGAGTGAGTTCATCAGGGGGAGAGGATCGGCGCCAGCGGTGTGACCCGGCTTTAGTTTTAACAGGCGATGCTGAAGGAAATCGGCTACCTGTTCTGCGGAGATCTCTGGCGAGATGGCGCAACAGGGCAACGTTCCCGCAAGCGTGTGCCACGCCTGCGGCAGTGCCGGGTTCCGATGATCGGTAACGCAAAAAGCCTCGCCCTGAGGAACAACGTATGCCGCCAGCGTTTTTTCTTTTTCGCCGATCGCCAGAACGGTTGCTTGTTTCACCCCCGCCAGCTGGCTGAGCGCGCTTTCGATTTCGCCCAGCTCGATGCGATATCCTCCGACTTTGACCTGCTTGTCGCGACGACCGAGGAACTCGATTGTGCCATCTGGCCAGTAGCAGCCGAGATCGCCGGTGCGATACCAGCGCTCGTCCGGGAGCGTCAAAAATTGCTGCTCGCTGCGCAGGGGATCGTTGAAATAGCCTTCCGCGACCCCGATGCCGCCAATCCATAATTCGCCCGGCACCCAGTCAGGGCAGTCCCGGCCCCGTTCATCCACCACCCGGTAGCGTTGGTTGGTTAGCGGAAAACCGTAAGGGATGGAACGCCAGTGGGCGGGGACGTCGTGAATTTCGCAGGCGTTAGACCAGATAGACGCCTCGGTGGCGCCGCCCATCGCGATAAATTGTCCTTGTGGCCGGAAGGCCCGATAACGGGCGGGGAGGTCAAGCCCGATCCAGTCGCCGGAAAGCATCACTGCGCGCAGGTTTTCCGGCGTGGCGTCGGCGAAACCTTCACACCAGGTCAGCAGCATATCGAACAGCGCCGGGACGCTGTTCCAGAGCGTGACCTGATGGCGCTGGATCAGCTCACACCATGCGTGAGGATCGCGCCGTTGATTTTCCATCACCATCACCAGCGCGCCGCCCGCGCGCAGTACGCCAAAAATGTCGTAAACCGATAAATCAAAATGCAGGGCGGAGAGGGCCAGCACCCTGTCATGCGGGCCAACCTGATAGCGGGTATTGATATCGCAACAGGTGTTAAGCGCTCCCCGGTGAGAAATGACTACCCCTTTCGGCGTACCGGTAGAGCCGGAGGTGTAGATAATGTAGGCCGGTTGCGTGGGGGCGCGTACTACCGGGTTGGCGATCGGCTCCGCCTCAATGGCCTGCTGCCAGGCAAGGACGGGAATATCGTCTGACCCGGCGCTGGCGTCGTGCTGACAAATGAGCACCAGCCGGACGCTGGCGTCAGCGTAGATTTTCTCGCGCCGTGCGGCAGGCTGATCCAGCGAAACCGGAACGTAAACCGCCCCGGTCAGCAGGACGGCCAGAACTGCAACAAGTTGTCCTGCGCCTTTCGACATCGTGATAGCCACATTATCGCCGGGCTGAACCCCGCACTCGATTAACCTGCCTGCACAACGGCGGGCATAGTCTGTCAGCTCATGATAATTCCACTGATAACGCATGTCCGTTACCGCCAGCGCCTGCGGCTGTTGCAGAGCGATACGGAAAATGCCTTCATGCAGCAAGCCTTCGGGAATGGGGGCGCTGGTGGCGTTGACCCGTTCGCGTATCGCGCGCTGGCTGGCGGGCATCATATCTGCGAACGGCTTTTGCCAGGCGCTTTCGTCATCGCAGAGTTGGTTAATTAGCTGGCAGTAGGCGTCGAACAATGTTTCGACTAACGCCGGAGGGAACAGCGCGTCGTTGCTGTCCCATTGCAGCCAGACCTCGCCGTGATGCTCGAACGCCAGATGATCTATCCAGACCTGCGGCGTTTGCGAGATGCCCCATTCCGGCTCGCCCAACGGCGATTCTGCGCGGCTGCTGTAGAGGGAACGCCCCAGATTGCTGGTAAATACCACCGGGGCGCCGTGGGGGTAGCGCTGCTGGCGTTTGAGTTCACGGAGTAGCTCGACGCCGGACCAGTGGCGATGCTCCCAGTCCTCCGTAAACGTGAGCTGGTTTTTACGCGCCAGATTGCTGACGGTATCGCCGTCGCAGGCGGTATCCAGCAGAAGAATATTGGTGAAGTCGGCAAGCATCGCGCCAACCGCCGGGTGCAGCGGCTGGCGGTCGAATAAGGTGATGTTAAGCAGCAGACGCGTCAGGCCGCCCCAGCGAGCCAGCACGGCAGAAAAACAGGTCGCCAGCGCCATTGTCGGCGTCACGCCATACTCGCCGGCCCGGTTGCTAAAGGCGTGCCAGCGTGTTGCCGGGACAATCATGCGGCGTCGGGTATTACGGACTTCACGTAGCGTGGCGGGTTCGCAGACCAGCGGCAAGACGGGCGCGGGGGGAAGCGTCGATGCTTTCGCCAGCCAGTAAGCGCGTGCGTCGTCTCTCAGTGGTTGATTGATCTTCTGCTGGTGCAGCAAATACGAGCGGAAATCATAGCGGGTGTCGATAGCCGACAGCGATTCTCCGGCCAGCAGGGCGTTAAGCTCATCGAAGAAAAGCGTAAAGCTGGAGGCATCCATAATCAGCAGGTCAATATTGACATGGAGGCGGTGGCGATTGTCCGGCAAGAGCGTCAGCTGAAAATCAAACGTTTCGCCGATTTCCACGCGTAAAAGACGGTGGCTCAGGCGCTGGCGCAGTGCGTCCAGATAGGCCTGGCGGCTTTCAGCGTCGTTATGGCGTAAATCATGAACGGTGACGCCGTTCCAGTAAGGTTGCGGTAGCCAGACCTGCTGCCCGTCGGGGCGAAAGGCGATATGCAGCATTGGGTGGCGTTGCAGCAAGGTCGTGATGGCCTGCTCCAGCTGCGATGCTGTCAGACAATGGCCTTCAAACTCCTGATACAGGTGGCAACCCACGCCGCCAAGCGTCTGCCCCGGCATGCGGCCCGTCAGGTAGGCGTGCTGTACCGGCGTCAATGGGAAGGGGGTACTTTCGGTCATGTTCGGCCAGGATGATTCGTCGGGCGGCGTTTCTTCTTCCGCGTTCTCCGGCGACCGGATGAGCATTAACTGGTTCCATGCCGCCAGCGTGGGGGCGGCATACAGCTCGCGAAGGGTAAGGCGGTAGCCATTTTTACGAAACCAGTGTAACCATCTCATCAATCTTATTGAATCCAGGCCGGCCTGGATCAGGTTGCTTTCGTCATGTAACTGCTGCGGCGTTAAATTCAGTTCCTGTATAAGCCGCTCGCGTAATTGTTGGTAATCAGCCGCGTGGCGGTTGTCCGGTAACAGCGAATCCTGAGATGGTGCGCCAGAAATCATTCTTCCTCCTGATGGCACGTCTTACCGAAAAGCATTGCTCATATGAGAATAATAATTATTAACAATTGGATGCTACCCGAAACGGGTTTATTTATGCCCGTTTCGGGTTGGTAACAGGCGGAAAGAACAGAGGCCCGGATGGGGTATCCGGGCCTCTGTCAGGGAGGAATTTAGGGGGGCGCGACCCCGGTTACATCACGCGTTTAAAGGTCGAAGGGGTTACGCCAAACTGTTTCTGGAAGGCGGCAGAGAAATGGCTGGCGTTGGCATAGCCCAGATCGGCTGCCACCGTCATGACGGAGGTATTGCCGTTAGCCAGGCGTCTTCTGGCTTCCTGCATTCGTTCAGCCTGAAACAGGCCATAGACGCTGTTGTTGAACAGAACGCGGAAGCCTCGCTTAATTTTGAGAACGCTCAGACCGGACTCTCTGGCCAGCTCCGCGACGCCCGGCGCTTGCGTCAGATCAGCCAGCAGCAGATCCTTCGCCCGCAGCAGTTTCTGGCGTTCCATCGGGTTGAAGTGGCAGGAGAGGCAACTGGCGTCTTCGCGATGTTCATCCAGCACCAGACTGAGCATGACCAGACTTTGCCCCTGCAACCATAGCGTTGACGGCTTTTGTTCATGGCTGAAGCCGCCGTGCATGCGCATCAGCGCGTGACGCAAGGCCTGAGCCGTTAAGTGGGTTTCAGCATTACAACGCTGCTGCTGGCAACAGCAGTGGGAGTCGATCTTATTCTTAATGACCGCGCTAATATCCGGCACCCACAGCGCGAGGGTTTCAGGGCTGAAGGAGAGGGTAATGCTCTCGAATCGGCCACAATAGGAGGCGCTGCCACGGCAGTCTGGCGTATGGGTAATGTAATGGCGATTGCGCGCAAGCTCCCAGTCGGTGTGGCGCCTGAGTCCCTGAATCGCAAAGCGAGATGTGCCTTCCAGGATGCACGAGAAGTTAATCCTGCCCAGATCGTCGTGTAGCTGCAACGTCTCAGGCCGCGCAAAATGGCCCCTCCAGAGCAAAATATCCATACCTTCCTGCAACGAACAGCGCAGCAGTTCACACTGAGCAGGAATATTGCCATCGTTTGCAGGTTTCCCGACCACCAACTGGTGAATAGAGATTTCAGATTGCGTTTGCGGTGACTCCGTCATGACCTGGTTATCTCCCTGTGGCTTAGACCAATGCGGGCATATACCCGTCATATTTCAAGTTGCATGTGCGTTGGCTACGCTCACTCACCCCAGTCACTTACTTCTGTAAGCTCCTGGGGCTTCCCTCGCTTGCCGCCTTCCTGCAACTCGAACTATTTAGGGTATAAATAGAACCGAATGGGGTAGATGAGTTATTGATAATGGTTATTATTCACATTAATTCTCAGAACGCCACCCTGAATTGTCGTTTTTGGCGTCCGTAAAAATTCATCAGGAAATTCAGTTACTCCCATGTCATCTCAATCATCCAATACTGAATCGCTGTCCCGATTTCCTCTCTGGCAGGTGATTACACCGGTTCGCAGGAAGGTTATTTTAGCTATGGCGCTGGCGGGGCTGGCGGCATTAACCAACCTGGGGGCGCTCCTTTTTCTGGCGTGGAGCCTGCGTGACATTCGCGCGACGCCTGACGCTATTCCGGCCTGGCCGCTGGGCGGCGTGATCGGCTGCGTGGTCTTAACTTTTGTTCTGCGCTTGCAGGCGTTCAACACCTCTCATTACGCGGCTTTTCATCTGGAGAACATTCTGCGCAGCAGGTTAGCCCGTAAAGCATTGCAGCTTCCGCCTGGCGTGTTACAGCAAATGGGCAGCGGGTCAGTAGCGAAAGTGATGCTGGATGACGTGAAGTCGTTACATATTTTTGTGGCCGACAGCACGCCGCTCTATGCCCGCGCGATCATCATGCCGCTGGCGACAATCGTTATCTTGTTCTGGCTGGACTGGCGGCTGGCAATCGCGACGCTGGGGGTACTGGCGTTTGGATCGGTTGTTCTCGTGCTCGCCCGCCAGTGTTCGGAAGATATGGCTCAGCGTTATCATAAGGCGCGCGAGCAGGTCAGTGCGGCGGTTATTGAGTTCGTGCAGGCCATGCCCGTGGTGAGAACGTTTGATAGCGGCAGCACCAGTTTTTTGCGCTATCAACGCGCCCTTGAAGAGTGGGTCGATGTGCTCAAAACCTGGTATCGCAAAGCCGGTTTTTCAGCGCGTTTTTCCTTCTCGATTCTGAACCCTCTCCCGACCCTGTTTGTCCTGATCTGGTCGGGATACGGCCTGTTGCACTATGGCAGTCTCGATTTTATCGCGTGGGTGGCCGTTTTACTGCTGGGCAGCGGAATGGCCGAAGCCGTAATGCCAATGATGATGCTCAATAACCTGGTCGCGCAAACGCGTTTAAGCATTCAGCGTATTTATCAGGTTCTTGCGATGCCGGAGTTATCGCTGCCGCTGTCCGACCAGCAGCCGCAAGAGGCGAGCATTACCTTTGAGCAGGTGAGCTTTCATTATCCGCAAGCGCGTACTGGCGCCGCTTTGCAGGAGGTGAGCTTTCATGTGCCTGCCGGGCAAATTGTGGCGCTGGTCGGGCCAAGTGGCGCCGGAAAAAGCACCGTGGCGCGCTTGCTGCTGCGTTACGCCGACCCGGACAAAGGCCATATCCGTATTGGCGGCGTGGATCTGCGCGATATGCAGACGGACACCCTGATGAAGCAACTCTCGTTTGTGTTTCAGGACAACTTCCTTTTTGCCGACACGATAGCCAATAACATTCGTCTGGGCGCGCCGGATACGCCGCTGGAGGCGGTAATAGCGGCGGCCAGAGTGGCGCAGGCCCATGATTTTATTAGCGCGCTGCCAGAAGGTTACAACACGCGAGTCGGGGAACGTGGGGTATTTCTCTCCGGCGGCCAGCGGCAGCGCATCACTATCGCCAGGGCGATTTTGCAGGATCGCCCCATCCTGGTGCTTGATGAGGCGACGGCGTTTGCTGACCCGGAAAACGAAGCGGCGCTTATCAAGGCACTCGCGGCGGCCATGCGCGGCCGGACGGTCATCATGGTCGCGCATCGTCTTTCAATGGTGACTCAGGCCGATGTGATATTGCTGTTTTCCGACGGACAGCTCAGGGAAATAGGGAACCATACGCAACTGTTGGCGCAGGGTGGCCTGTATCAACGGCTCTGGCAACACTATCAGCAGGCGCAGCATTGGGTGCCGGGTGGAACACAGGAAGAGGTGGTGGAAAATGAAAGACAATAATCCTGCGGATAACCTGGCCTGGCGCGTCATCTGGCGCCAGCTTATCTCCAGCGTTGGCAGTCAGGCCAGGATGCTGAGGCGCAGTATGCTGGCGCTGTTGCTGGCGGCATTCATGCAGGGGATCGCCTTTGCCTGTCTTTATCCGATCATTGATGCGCTGTTACGGGGAGACGCGCCGCAACTTCTCAACTGGGCTGTGGCCTTCAGCGTTGCCGCGATTGTGACGCTGGCGCTACGCTGGTATGGCCTGGGCTTTGAATACCGTGGTCATCTGGCGCAGGCCACCCATGAGTTGCGCCTGCGACTTGGCGAGCAGTTACGCCGCGTGCCGCTGGAGAAGCTCCAGCGCGGCAGGGCGGGCGAGATGAACGCCTTGCTGCTGGGCAGCGTGGATGAAAACCTCAATTATGTTATCGCGATAGCCAATATTTTGCTGCTCACCATTGTCACGCCGCTAACGGCGTCGCTGGCGACATTGTGGATAGACTGGCGGCTGGGGCTGGTGATGTTGCTGATCTTCCCTCTGCTGGTGCCGTTTTATTACTGGCGCCGCCCGGCGATGCGGCGACAGATGCAGACGCTGGGGGAAGCGCACCATCGGCTGAGCGGCGATATCGTTGAATTTGCTCAGGGGATGATGGTATTGCGCACCTGCGGCAGCGATGCCGATAAAAGCCGGGCGCTGCTGGCGCATTTCAATGCGCTGGAAAACTTACAAACCCGCACTCACCGTCAGGGCGCTGGCGCGACGATGCTGATCGCCAGCGTCGTGGAGTTGGGCCTACAGGTGGTGGTGTTATCCGGGATCGTCTGGGTGGTGACGGGCACTCTGAACCTCGCCTTTCTGATTGCCGCCGTCGCGATGATTATGCGCTTCGCAGAACCGATGGCGATGTTTATCAGCTACACCTCGGTTGTGGAACTGATCGCCAGCGCCCTGCAACGGATTGAGCAGTTTATGGCGGTAGCACCGCTTCCCGTCGCAGAGCAAAGCGAGATGCCGGAACGTTATGATATCCGCTTTGACAACGTCAGCTATCGCTACGAAGAAGGCGACGGCCACGCGCTTAATCATGTTTCTTTGACGTTCCCGGCGGCCAGTATGAGCGCGCTGGTGGGTGCCTCCGGCGCAGGCAAAACCACGGTCACTAAACTGTTAATGCGCTATGCCGATCCGCAGCAAGGGCAGATTTCTATTGGCGGCGTCGATATTCGCCGCCTGACGCCGGAACAGCTCAATAGCCTGATTTCTGTTGTTTTCCAGGATGTCTGGCTGTTTGATGACACGCTGCTGGCGAATATCCGTATCGCGCGCCCACAGGCGACGCGACAGGAGGTGGAAGAGGCCGCCCGCGCTGCGCAGTGCCTTGAGTTTATTTCCCGCCTTCCGCAAGGCTGGCTGACGCCAATGGGAGAGATGGGTGGCCAGCTATCGGGCGGCGAGCGCCAGCGGATTTCCATTGCCAGAGCGTTATTGAAAAACGCGCCGGTCGTCATTCTCGATGAACCGACCGCCGCGCTGGATATTGAAAGCGAGCTGGCGGTGCAAAAAGCGATCGATAACCTGGTTCGCAACCGGACGGTGATTATCATCGCCCACCGTTTATCCACCATCGCCGGGGCCGGAAACATTCTGGTGATGGAAGAGGGACAGGTGGTTGAGCAGGGTACCCATGCGCAATTGCTCTCTCATCATGGACGTTATCAGGCGCTGTGGCAGGCGCAAATGGCCGCGCGCGTGTGGCGCGACGACGGGGTTTCCGCGTCTGGAGAGTGGGTGCATGAGTGATGTTCAGTCGAATGTGAAACCGCTGACGTTGACGACCGGGCGGGTGATTTTTGCTATTGCCGGCGTCTATGTGACGCAGAGCCTGGTATCGGCGTTGTCTATGCAGTCCTTACCCGCGCTGGTGCGCGCTGCTGGCGGCTCGCTGGCGCTTGCCGGTGCGACAACCCTGTTCATGCTGCCCTGGGCGCTGAAGTTTATTTGGGCGCCGTGGATCGAGCGCTGGCGGCTTCCGCCCGGTAGCCAGGAACGCCGTTCCCGCATGTTAATCCTGCGTGGTCAGGTCGCGTTAGCGGCGATACTGATGATTGCCGCAGCGATTGGCTGGTTTGGGCGAGAAGGGGGATTCCCCGATACGCAAATCGTCGCGTTATTTGTTCTGTTTATGGTGGCAGGCACGGTCGCCTCCACCATTGATATCGCCAGCGACGGCTTTTGCGTCGATCAACTGACCCGCGCGGGTTACGGCTGGGGAAACAGCGTGCAGGTCGGCGGTAGCTATCTGGGAATGATGTGCGGCGGCGGGGTGTTCCTGATGCTGTCGGCAGCATCCGGCTGGCCTGTCGCCATGCTGATGATGGCGGTGCTGATTATGGCGCTGTCATTCCCGCTGTGGCGCATTACGGAGCCGACGCGAACAGCGACTATCCCGCATGTTCCGGCGTTAGGTTATGCGCTAAGGAGGAAGCAGGCGCGCCTGGGCTTACTGCTGGTATTGATGCTGAATTCAGGCATGCGGTTTGTGCTGCCTCTTCTGGCGCCGCTGTTGTTGGATCATGGGTTAAGCATGTCCGCGTTGGGCGCGCTGTTCAGCGGCGGCAATATTGCAGCGGGCATAGCAGGAACGCTGGCCGGCGGATTGCTGATGAAATACACCTCACCCGGCAGAGCGCTGTTGACGGCTTATGGCGTCCAGGGGATCGCGCTGCTGGCGGTGGTGATGACGCTCATGATGGCGCCGGGTCATCTGCTGCTGCCGATTCTCCAGTGTCTGGTCATTGTCCAGTCCATTTCGCTGGCCTGCGCGCTGGTCTGTCTTTACGCCACGCTGATGTCGCTTTCATCGCCTTTGCAGGCCGGTGTCGACTTCACCCTCTTTCAATGTACTGACGCGGCAATCGCCATTCTGGCAGGCGTTATCGGCGGCGTTGTTGCTCAACATTTTGGCTATGCGGCCTGCTTCCTGTTTGCCGGGGCATTCACGTTGCTGGCGGCGTGGGTTGCTTATATCCGGCTGCATTCGGCAAGAGAACTGATGACAAGCGCAATTGATTGATCCGGGAATAACACAGAGAGGTAAGGGATGAAAATCAGTGAATTTTTACACCTGGCGTTACCAGAGGAACAATGGCTGCCGACGATTTCTGGCGTTTTACGCCAGTTCGCAGAAGAAGAGTGTTATGTCTATGAGCGTCAACCCTGTTGGTATTTAGGCAAAGGGTGCCAGGCACGGTTGCACATTAATGCCGATGGAACGCAGGCGACATTTATTGATGATGCCGGGGAGCAAAAATGGGCGGTGGATTCCATTGCCGACTGCGCGCGTCGTTTTATGGCGCATCCTCAGGTGAAAGGACGTCGGGTATATGGACAGGTTGGGTTCAACTTTGCGGCGCATGCGCGGGGGATTGCCTTTGACGCCGGGGAGTGGCCGCTGCTGACGTTAACCGTTCCCCGTGAAGAACTTATTTTTGAAAAGGGAAATGTCACCGTTTATGCGGACTCCGCCGACGGGTGCCGACGTTTGTGCGAGTGGGTAAAAGAGGCCAGTACAACGACGCAGAACGCACCACTGGCGGTGGATACCGCCCTCAATGGTGAGGCGTATAAACAACAGGTTGCGCGCGCCGTTGCGGAGATCCGCCGTGGCGAGTATGTCAAAGTGATTGTCTCGCGCGCCATTCCCCTGCCATCGCGGATTGATATGCCCGCCACGCTGTTATACGGGCGGCAGGCAAACACGCCTGTGCGCTCGTTTATGTTCCGTCAGGAAGGACGCGAAGCGCTGGGCTTTAGCCCGGAACTGGTGATGTCAGTGACGGGCAATAAAGTGGTCACTGAACCGCTTGCGGGCACCCGCGATCGCATGGGAAACCCGGAGCATAATAAGGCGAAAGAGGCAGAACTGCTGCACGACAGTAAAGAGGTGCTTGAGCATATCCTTTCTGTCAAAGAAGCGATTGCTGAACTGGAGGCCGTTTGCCTGCCGGGCAGCGTGGTGGTTGAAGATTTAATGTCGGTTCGCCAGCGCGGCAGCGTTCAGCATCTGGGGTCCGGCGTGAGCGGTCAGCTTGCGGAAAACAAGGATGCCTGGGATGCGTTTACCGTGCTGTTTCCGTCGATTACCGCCTCAGGTATCCCTAAAAACGCTGCCCTGAACGCGATTATGCAAATTGAGAAGACGCCGCGAGAGCTCTATTCCGGCGCAATCCTGCTGCTGGACGATACGCGCTTTGATGCGGCGCTAGTCCTGCGTTCCGTATTTCAGGACAGCCAGCGCAGCTGGATACAGGCGGGGGCGGGGATCATCGCGCAATCTACGC
This sequence comes from Citrobacter sp. CK180, assembly GCF_030333655.1. NCBI lineage: Bacteria > Pseudomonadati > Pseudomonadota > Gammaproteobacteria > Enterobacterales > Enterobacteriaceae > Citrobacter > Citrobacter sp. CK180. The sequence goes on from NZ_JAOWFM010000054.1 coordinate 129,592, forward strand.
CGGAACGCGAACTGACGGAAACCCGGGAGAAATTAGCGAGCATTGCGCCCTATTTAATAGCGGCAGAGCAGGGGTAGTCGGGTGAGATTGCCCGTCCAGGCAGTCAGCGGCTGGTTATTAATGTGAAGCGCAGCGTTATGAAAAAATCCACGCCAGAGCGTGGATTTTTGTTATTCGTGAAAGGTGTCTCTTTCACGAAGATACGTTATGGGTCAAAAGCTCAGATCCCTGAAAACCACAATTCCCTTGAGCGAACATTTAACCATGCCAACATTGAAGGGAGTTCGCTAACCATTATCAACGGGGATGGCCGGATATCTTAGATTGACTCATACTCGGTTCTGAATTCTCTGCTAGCGTTGATAATTTGTAGTTTCCATTATCCGTAAAAATAACTAGATAGTTCGACCGGGAACTGCTTTCCCAGAGTAATGACCTGGGTAAGGTTAGCTGCTTCATTTAGCTCTCCCGCAAGCATTCGAAAGCTATTATCAAAGCGATGTATCTTAGCTGCTGTCAAACCATATCGCTTCTCGCAGGTTTTAACAAACTCTTTTATCCCGACTAACAGTTTTTCGCTGACGGGTTTTATTTCCAGATGACTTTCTGAAGAGTCATTAATTTCAAAGGAAAATTGATGGGCTGCCTCATTTCTTAAATTTTTCAAAAGCCAGACTATATTAATAAGTTTCATTTTGAGTAGCTTGTTCTTTCTGCAAAATACTATTTTCTCATTAAATGTCATTTCATCAATGGCCCCTGTTACTGACAGTCCACTATTAATTATTATTTTGTACAACATTCCTTCTACATATGTAGCATGAGAAATTATATCTGAGCGGCATTCGAAATGATCAATGCCAGCATGATGAGGGCGTGTTTTTATTTTGTTAAGTTCGTCACCAATCGAGTTTCCCGGCAGTGTGATGCGGATGAAATGAGGGAATTGCAGGTTATCGAGATTGAGTTTCTCTCTCAAATTTAGCTGAAAAGAAAGCCCGTAATGCTCAGAATATTGTGCTATAGCAAAGTTATTTGTAATAACATCCCAAAATCGTGAAAAAGGATATTTTAGAATTAATTTAGTACCGCTGTCATCGTTTTTATAAATCGTGTCGCCATCAATCGAGGTCCAGTAAAGCCGTTCGACCAAGAGAAAAACTTCTTCGGGTAAAAGAGGGCAGGATGCAACGACTTCTTCTGTGCCAGAGAATGTTGCCTGAAAGAGCGTCTCGATGTGGCCTGGCCTGGAGTCATCTATATAACCCTTAAGGTAATAATTTCCTGGAATCCCCATAGGACCCTCACTTGCATAGTGCTTCTTAATGATTCGGATTAGATATATCTTACCTGTGTTACTTGGTTGATCAACTTTTTCCTATTGGTCAATGATGAGCAAAGCTTCCGTTCATGAACACTCATTTCGGGCAGATTTATGTTTAGTGCAAAGGGCAATGATGAGTCGACAGCGGCTGAGCGCGGCTGGCGACCAGATGTTGTCGCTCGTTGCGGAGAATCTTCACTCAAAAACGGTGAGTGGAAATCTACTGACAAAATCGTATGATGCAGGTAAAGATACTCGAATATGCTGTACGCATCTGCAAGATGTGCTCAGGATAAATAAAATACACTGCGAAAGTTGAGGTTGTGCTAATGGAATTTGAGGCGGAACAAGTAACCTTTGAGAGAAAGATAAGACGTTATCTCTCCGCTAGCGTGAAGCGGCAGGTAGCTATATTGAGCGGCTATCGATGCTCGTTTCCAGGTTGTGATCAAAACCTCATGCTTCAGGATTCATCATTTATTGGTGAAATAGCTTCGATTGAAGCCATTCACTCTCACGGACCAAGACACAACCCTTCTAAAAATGCAGACCAACTATTTCAAATAGAAAACTATCTTCTGTTGTGCCCGAATCATCATGCGATTATTGACAGACAGCCGGAAATATATTCGACTGAGTGGCTAAGAAAGGCCAGGAAAGAACATTTAAATAAAATATCAGAAATAGTGTCTGCCTCTAAGTGTGTAGCAGAGGTCAAGCTGGATGAGCAGGTCGAAATCTCTTTAGAGGAAGCAATAGGTGTCTGGAAAGTAAATCGTGAAAATGCATCCGAGGAATTCTGGCAAACTCTTCTACAAAAATGTCCTGCTGTATTATCACAGATATTTCCACAAAGTATGTTTCAGTTAGGCAGTAAATGCTATGTTGGTGGAAAATCGATAAACAATTCGGGTGGTAATCTTGTCGATTTTATCTACGCAAGCAGGCTGACTGGAAATATAGTATTGGTCGAAATAAAGACCCCAAAGACGATATTACTGGGGAGAAGATATAGAACTAATGCCTATTCAATTAGCGAAGAACTATCTGGGGCGTTTGTTCAGGTGTTAAATTATAAAGACCAATTAATGAAGGAATATTTCAAACTAAGTGAAGGTAACGGAGGTGATTCATTTTCGGCATTCAATCCTAAATGCTTAATTGTTATTGGTACACTTGAGTCGGAGCTTAAAAATAATAGTCAATACAAATCATTTGAGCTATTCAGAAATAGTATGACAAACGTTGAGATTGTCACTTATGACGAGCTATTTCAAAAGGCTCAAGACATTCTGGATATGATCAAATAACATGTAATATCGTTTTTAGCCGACTTCCGCCTGTCATTGCGGACAAGAAGCCTCATACAAAGGATAATTTATAACTACAACCACTTAAGGCGTCTACAAAATGGGTGGCTATTCAGATTATACCACCGCTATACTCAGTTCCGATCGCGCTTCCATGATATCAACGGATACGCTTTAAATAAAAAATCCACGCAATTGCGTGGATTTTATGGGTTTTTGTGGACTTTACGAGGTTTATTGAAACCTCATAAGGCAACAATTAGACGTTGAACAAGAAGTTCATCACATCGCCGTCTTTAACGATGTAGTCTTTGCCTTCCGCACGCATCTTACCGGCTTCTTTCGCGCCTTGTTCACCTTTGTACGTGATGAAGTCGTCGAAAGCGATGGTCTGCGCACGAATAAAGCCTTTCTCAAAATCAGTGTGAATTTTACCCGCAGCCTGCGGTGCGGTTGCGCCGACAGGAATCGTCCACGCGCGTACTTCTTTCACACCAGCGGTAAAATAAGTTTGCAGATTCAGCAGCTTGTAGCCCGCACGAATAACGCGGTTGAGACCCGGTTCTTCAATACCCAGCTCAGCCATAAACTCGTCACGGTCAGCATCGTCGAGTTCTGCGATGTCGGCCTCGATAGCGGCACAAACCGGAACCACGACAGAGCCTTCTGCATCGGCAATGGCGCGAACCTGATCCAGGTACGGGTTATTTTCGAAGCCATCTTCGTTGACGTTAGCGATATACATGGTCGGCTTCAGCGTCAGGAAGCTCAGATAGCGGATCGCCGCTTTATCTTCGTCTGTCAGATCCAGTGAGCGCAGCATGCCGGCGTTTTCCAGGTGCGGCAGGCATTTTTCCAGCGCGGCCAGCTCAGCTTTCGCGTCTTTATCGCCACCTTTGGCTTTCTTCTGCACGCGGTGAATGGCGCGTTCACAGGTATCAAGGTCGGACAGCGCCAGCTCGGTGTTGATAACGTCAATATCTTCCGCCGGGTTTACTTTCCCCGCAACGTGGATGATGTTGTCGTTTTCAAAGCAGCGTACTACGTGACCAATCGCTTCGGTTTCACGGATGTTTGTCAGGAACTGGTTACCCAGGCCTTCGCCTTTCGACGCGCCTTTTACCAGACCGGCAATGTCGACGAACTCCATAGTGGTAGAGAGAATGCGCTGCGGCTTGACAATCTCAGCCAGTTTGTCCAGACGCGGATCGGGCATCGGCACTACACCGGTATTTGGCTCGATGGTGCAGAACGGGAAGTTTGCCGCTTCAATACCGGCTTTAGTCAGGGCGTTGAACAGGGTGGATTTCCCGACGTTGGGCAAACCAACGATACCGCATTTGAATCCCATGATTTAAATCACCTTAATATCTTGATAATCAACCTGTTGTAGAAAACAGATTGTAGAAAAGTAAACAACTTTGCCTATTATACACAGCGCGCGGCAAAAATGCCGCACATCACTGCTTATTGTGCTTTAAAGGCATGTAATCGGTTCGTCGCTTTGGTTAACCCTTCTTTGAACCAGACTTCAGTACAACGTGCCGCTTCGTCAATGGCGTCGTCAATTAACTTTTGTTCCGACACCGGCGGTTTACCCAGAACAAAACCGACAACTTTATTTTTATCGCCCGGATGACCAATTCCGACACGTAAGCGATGAAAGTTAGGGTTATTACCCAGTTTGTTGATGATGTCTTTCAGGCCATTATGACCACCGTGTCCGCCGCCTAACTTAAATTTCGCGACGCCAGGGGGGAGATCCAGTTCGTCGTGGGCAACCAGAATCTCATCGGGCATGATGCGGTAAAAACTGGCCATCGCGCCGACGGCTTTACCGCTCAGATTCATAAACGTGGTCGGCACCAGCAGGCGAACATCTTCCCCTTCGAGGGTCACTCTGGAGGTGTAACCGAAGAATTTCGGCTCTTCACGCAGAGGCGCGCGTAGTCGCTCTGCCAGTAAATCGACGTACCATGCGCCCGCATTATGGCGTGTCGCCGCGTATTCTGCGCCGGGGTTCGCCAGGCCGACAATCAATTTAATCGTCACGTTTTTTGTCCTGAGTGTGTCCATAACTGGCGCGTAGTTTACTGTCTGCGGCCGCGCTTGACAAAAAACAGCGTGGATTGCGCCGGAAGCTGAATAATTGCCTGTTTGAACTATTGGAAAGTCAAGCTGTTCAGAGGGTTATTTGTAAAGTTTTGTTGAATAACAGGTTGTAATTGTGATCGCCCACGCACTCATAAAGCACAGTGTTGTCTATACTTTACACATAAGGATTAGGGGTATTCCCTGAAACAACCCAAAAGTTCCGGAGGTGACATATGAAACGCAAAAACGCTTCGTTACTCGGTAACGTGCTCATGGGGTTGGGGTTAGTGGTCATGGTGGTTGGTGTTGGTTATTCTATTTTAAACCAGTTACCGCAGTTTAACCTGCCACAATTTTTTGCACATGGTGCGGTGCTGAGCATCTTTGTCGGTGCCATTCTCTGGCTGGCAGGTGCCCGCGTAGGTGGGCATGAGCAGGTGAGCGATCGTTACTGGTGGGTTCGCCACTACGACAAACGCTGCCGCCGTAACGACAATCGCCGTCACAGCTAAGGTATCGCGTCGGTTTAAGACCAGTCAGCGTTGGACTGACTGGTTATTGTCTTAACCATTCTCACTCGTTTTTTCTGACGAGCGTCTCTTTAATCGGCGCAAAATCAGCAGCAATGCCAGCATAATGACCAGATAACTCATTACGTAATGGCCCTGATGTTTTCGCTGTTCAAGCGCCGGATCGGCAGCCCATGCCAGAAAAGCCGTAACGTCCCGCGCGTACTGCTCTTCGGTTTCTGGTATATCGTCCTTTTCTGACCAGGTGATCTCCCCATCAGACAACGGCTTCGGCATGTTAATTATGCCGCCGGGAGCGTATCGGTTTGCCTTCATTTCCGGGTCGTCAGGCAGATAACCTGTCAACAAGGCATAGACGTAATCCGCTCCCTGATCGGTATAGGGCAAGAAGGCGTCGAACAGAAATTGCGGGAACCCCCGGTCGAACGTTCTGGCGCGAACGATATAGGTTAAATCGACGGGAAGGGCGCCATTATTAAGATATCTTGCTTCCTGATCGTTAAGGTAGGGCGAGACAAACGTATCATTGAGATTGCCTTCCCGCTCGCCGGTTTGACCATCATCCTGAATGTCGGGAAAGACGTAGCCGCTGGCAAGACGCTTTGCCTCTGTGAGCGAGAGTTCGGGCCCGCCTGGCTTTGTCAGGGTGCGAAAATTAAGATGAACCATCCCGTGGCAGGCGCGGCATTTCTCTTCGTAGACCTGTAAACCGCGCCGCAGTTGTTCTTTATCATAGTGGCCCGTTATGCCGCTAAAACTCCACGCCTGGCGAGGTGGCGTCTCTTGCGCACAGACAGCGCTGGTGCCCAGAATGCACAGCCATAAAACGCTATATCTCACTAATCCCTTCATGGCGGTTAATCCTGCTTTTCCAGAAAACGTCGGCAGGGCAGTACGATGACAAACCATCCGAAGTAAACCAGCGTTGAAAGTTGCGATGCCGCGCGTATCCAGCCCTCTTCATTACTGAAACCGTCAGGCAGGTCGGGGCCGACCAGCGCTTTTGAACCCAGCCATCCTAAAAAGAATGCATTAGCAACCCAGAGCCAAAAACCACATTTAACGAGCTTGCTGTAATTGCGAAAGCGGGCGCGTGAAGTGTCGAGCCAGGGGAGAAAATAAAAAATCAGCACTGAAGCACACATGGCGGCTATCCCGAGAAGTTCGTTTGGGAAGCAGCGCAAAATGGAAAAGAACGGCAAAAAATACCACTCAGGCGCCACGACAGCGGGCGTTACGGTGGGATCTGCCGGGATAAAATTGTCGGCGCTGCTGAGATAGTGCGGGGCAAAGAATAAAAACCAGGCGAACAGCATCATGAAAAGAGTGAGCTTGATGGCATCACTGTCGATGATTTTATAATCGAAAAACAGTTTCCGGGACTCGCTCTGCGTAAATGTCTTTTTCATTGTCTGCGCAAATGCGGACTGCACGGTGCGGATATGCCATATCGTTCCCCCGACAATGACGAAGGGGATAATAAAATGAAGCACATAAAAACGGCCTAATGTGGGTGTTCCTGGAGCATACCCGCCGACTAAAAACGAATACAACGTATCTCCCACCCACGGGATCGCACGAGTGAATCCGGTAATAACGGTGGCGGCCCAGTAGCTCTTTTGCCCCCAAATCAGGCTATATCCCAGAAATGCGGTGATCATCAGTAACACGTATAACGTCACGCTTATCATCCACATTTTGAGATAAGGCTTTCGGTACACGTTGTAATACATGGCGCGGAAGATGTGCAGGTAACAGGCGAAGAAAAATAGCGATGCGCCAATAGAATGCGCGTTGCGCACCAGTTCGCCGTGTCTCACGGATCGCATAATATGAATGATTGAATCAAAGGCCAGCCCTTCCGTGGGTACATAAAACATCGCCAGAACGAGACCAGAAAGGATTTGTACTCCGAGCATCACCAGCAGAATGATCCCGACGGCAAAAACCCAGACGCCTGCGACCGTACGAGGGAAGGGAATACGCCACACTCGCTCTCGTCGGGGTATGGATAGATGTTCTGCCGCCATTTCAGACTTCCTTCGCGCCAATACGCACCGTCAGGCCATCGGGATGAAACGCGTAATCGGGGATTGCGAGATTCGCCGTAGCGGGCCCCCGCGTGACGCGCCCTGAAGTGTCAAACTCCGAGCCATGACAAGGACATACCCAGCCTTGTCCACCGGGTTTGGCATTGGGCACACAGCCTGCGTGGGGGCAGTAACCTTGAATGACCAGCCACTGCGGATACTCTGTCTTGATACGTTCGCCGTCAGCCTGCGGATCGATAAAACGATGGACATCCGCCTGCTGCGCTGAGCGAATTTCCTCCGGGGTACGGTGATGAATAAGGATAAGTTTTCCCTGCCAGACTCTTTTCACCGTCTGGCCGACGGCAACTCCGGCGAGAGAGACATCGACAGGTTCGTTTTCCGCTACGGTTTTATCATCCGGCCCCAGTGCGGAGATGAGCGGCCAGACGGCGGCGGTGACACCCGCAGCCCCGACAAATTTTGTGAGTTTACACAGGCATTCTCGCCGCTGTACCTGAACGTCTTCATTGCTCTGTTTTTTATCCGCCACCGTGCGCCCCTCACCATTTTCGCGTATCTGGATTACTGTTTCTCAATGCGTGTATAAATGTCCTGGAAACGCTTATCCGCGATCCCCGGCGCCTTAAAGGTTCGATAGCTGTCAGGCAGGGTTGCATCACCCACTTTAATGAGCATCACCATCCCTTGCGCGTAATGCGGGGTGCATTTAATACCGTAAAATCCAGGTTTGTCGTACTTGACCTCAATTTCCTCATCAATCTTGCCGATAAATCCGGGGTAGCCTGCTGGCGAAAGCTCTGCGATTGACGCAGCGTTATGGCTCTTATGCTTGCGAATAAACTTCACGGTGTCGCCTGGCTGAATCGCCAGATAATCAGGTTCATATACCATCGGGCCGCCCGCGCCTCTGTTTTTCATCAGCACTTCGTGGGTCTGAGCGAAAGTCGTGGTGGTCAGCGCTAACAGACATAACATGCTCAGGCTTTGCTTAATCAATTTCATGGGTTCTCCCTTAGGTGTTTATTCCGGTCGTTGGTAGCGGATGAAGCAGCTCAATCCATCCGGCGCCTGCTCAACGATGGCATTAATGCCAAACCACTGGCTGAGGTTTTCAGGCGTAAAAATGGTTGCAGGGCTGCCCTGCATTGCCAGTTGACCCGCTTTCATTACGAGAATGCGGTCGCAGAACATGGCGGCATGGTTCAGGTCGTGCAGAGCCGCAATGACGGTGAGCTTCTGGCGTTTCACCAGATTAAGCAGGCCTATCTGATGTTGAATGTCGAGATGGTTCGTGGGTTCATCCATCAGCAGCACTTTCGGCTGCTGCGCCAGGGCCCGGGCGATATGCAAACGCTGTTTTTCCCCGCCAGAAAAGGTATTCCAGCAGCGATTTTGTACGCGCTGTAGATCTACCTTCTCCAGCATGGTCTGGACAATATCGTCATCTTGTTTAGACCAGGGCGAGAGCAGACTCAACCACGGGGTGCGCCCCAGAGAGACAGCCTGCAATGCGGTGAGACGTTCACTGGTTTCCGCTTGTTGTTCCACCAGCGCCACTTTTTGCGCTAAATGGCGGCGTGAGTAATGGCGAATATTTTTATTCTCCAGCGTTACGCTGCCTGACGAGGGTTTCAGTAAACCGGCAAGCAATGAGATCAGTGATGTTTTGCCTGAGCCATTGGGGCCGATAATGCCGACAAACTCACCGGGCGCGACGTGAAAAGAGACGTCGCTGACGATGACTTTGCCTTTTACTTCCCAGTGCAGTTGCTGCGCCTGCACCAGGCTTCGGACTGTTGCAGAAGGATAGCGTGGAGCGGTGAGAGCAGAATTTACCGTCATTTTGTCTGGTTTCCTCTGATCAAAATGATGGAAAACGCAGGTGCGCCTACAAGCGCCGTAATCACCCCGATGGGTAACACCTGCCCGGGAAGTAATGTCCTGGAGATTACGTCGGCGATAATGAGAAAAATGGCGCCGATCATGGCGCTGACCGGCAGCAATCGATGGTGTTGATTACCCACCAGCAGGCGGGCGGCATGGGGGATCACCAGGCCGACAAAACCAATCGCCCCGACAATGGAGACCATAATTGCCGTCATCCCGGTAACGGCGGCAATCAGGACTCCGCGCGTGCGTTTTACCGGGATGCCAAGTGACGCTGCGGACTCTGCGCCAAACGAAAACGCATCCAGATGACGGGCGTAACAAAAACATAACGCCACACCGACCAGCGCGGTAGGGACGGCCAAAACGACATCTGGCCAGCGAACGCCGCTCAGATTGCCCAGCAGCCAGAACATAATCCCACGGGCCTGTTCCGCATTCGCTGAGCGAGTGATGATTAGTGAGGTGAGGGCATTAAATAGCTGTGAACTGGCGATCCCGGCCAGGATGATTTGCGTGGTGGCGCTTCCCTGTCTCCCCCCGGCGGCGATCGCCAGTAACGCCACGAAAAGAAAAGCCGTTAACGCCCCAATAAAAGCCCCGAGCGACATGCTGACGATCCCAGCGCCAAGCCCTGTTAAGGCGATCAGAACAGCGCCGGTCGAGGCGCCGGCAGAGATCCCCAGTAGATAAGGCTCTGCCAGCGCGTTTCGTAGCAATGACTGCAATACGACGCCGGAAACCGCCAGACATGCGCCACAACAGGCAGAAACCAACGCCCGCGTCAGGCGATAGTTCCAGATAATGCCCGCATCCAGCGCATCAACGGCATAGCGCGTATCAAAGAACTGGTTAGAAAGCGTATGGATGACATGCTGCCAGGGGATAAACGTCTCGCCAATGGAGATCCCCGCCAGTAGAACGCAGCACATCAGCACGCTGACCCAAAGGGCGTGTCCCCCGATTCTTATCGTTAACTGGCCGACAGCGCGACGCGTCCTGCGAGTTTCGCTCATCATCTACCTGTAATCCTGAATGCCAGAGGCGCGCTATGCCCGGTAAGACATAGCGCGACATAAAGATTATTGAGCCGTTTTCGGATGTGCCAGACCGTATTCAACCAACGCATCTGCGAGTTTTTCGACGCCATCTATCGTTCTGATGCCGGCGTTCATTGTTTGCACATCCACCACCGGCAGATGGTTCTCCTTCACGGCGGGGATGAGTTTAGTCACGGGGTCGGACTTGAGATATTCCAGTTTGACCTGCCAGTCATCTGCCGGGAAACGACGACGGCTCATTTCACCGAGAACAATGACGGACGGGCTGGCTTTCGCGATGGTTTCCCAGCCAACGGTTGGCCACTCTTCAGCAGAATCAATCACATTTTTCACCCCCAGCGTCTGGGCGATCCATGCGGCAGGGCCAAATTTCCCGGCCACATAGGGGTCCAGTTGCAGATCGGCGCTGGAAAACCAGAATACGGCGGAGACGTTTTTATCCATTCCGGCAATTTTATTTTTGGCGGCAGCTTCACGAGCTTTCAGACTGGCGATCAATTCATCGCCTTTGTCCTGCACGTCAAAAATTTTCGCCAGATCGGAGACTTCCTGATAAACCATAGCAATATCAAACATGCCTTTACGTACACCGTCGCCACCGTCTTCGTTGTCTTTAGCGCAGTCCGCAGGCGCGGTATATACCGGTACGTTCAACTCGCTAAACTGCTCGTAAGAGGCGACGGTTCCGGCAGGCCCAATTTGCCATTCAAACTGGCTGGCGACCAAATCCGGTTTTTTGGCAATAATGCCTTCAAAGCTGGGGATGTTCTGCGCAATCACGGCCACTTTTTCATTTGCCGCTTTGTAAGCATCCGGGACGGGACCGAACCACAGCGATGTGCCGACAACGCGCTCGGCCAGTCCCAGGGAATAAAGAATTTCAGTGCTGTTTTGCCCGACCGTGGCAACGCGTTCCGGGGCTTTATTGAAGGTAATATCACGGCCGCAGTTTTTAATCGTCAACGGATAGACTGTTTTTGCTGCATGAGTCAATCCTGATGTGAATAATAACGCTGCGCCAGCCACAGCCAGAAGGTATTTTTTATGAGGTAAAGTAAAGTCTGCGTACATTGTTATCGTCCTGTACATGCCAGAATCTGAACGTCTGGTCATGGTTTATTTGGTTCCATATATCGGGACAGGTACATGACGATAGATGACATTGAATGATGAAATTATGAGAATGCAAAATCTCAGCAGGAATAGGCTCATCAATTCATAATGGTATTTATGCCAAATAAATCATCCCATGGACCATCCCGTCCACTCAATGCGTACAACCCTGACAGCAGGTCTCCTGGCTCGCGGTAATCAGAATATCGGCCTTCCCATAAAGCAAATCTTTACAGTGACCGGTGGTTACAATAACCACACGCAGATATTCGGTATCCGCCTACAGTTGCGGGGGCAGCTATGGAATGAGATTAAAATAATCCGCACCATATTCCTTTCAAAACAACGGCTGTGTTATGAATACTGTCACTGGCGACTGTATCGGCAATCAATAATCTCGTCAACCGTATGAAAAAAGAGAAAAAACATCATACTTTATGGCGATTTTTATATTAACTAATTTAAATTCAAATGGTTGTGTTTTTGTTGGGGTTGTGATTATTGCAACCGCAAGTAATAATGGAAAGGCAAATGAGAATTGATTGACGTTGATCAATTAATCGCGATGAGAAAGAAGGCGTTATTATAAACAGTGAATGTTATCAATATTGTCGCTGGTAACAATATATTTACACGGTTTTTCCATATGCACGATCTGCCACTCGTCGCCCACATCCATGAAGACGTTAAACAGATTTCGCCGCCAGAATTGATACCCACCGGGTAAAAAATGATGGGTGTGCAAATATAATATTTTATAGCGTTGCTGCTCGCAAAATTGTTCAGCCAGCGAGACCAGTTGGCTGCCAATACCTTGCCTGCGATAACGCTGATCGACATAGCAGCGACAAATCTCAGCTGTCTCCGGTAAATTATAACGACCGTGCAACATCTCTATTCTGTCATCGTACTGACATATCGCCAGCGTTCCAATTATCTGCTGTTGTTCATTCCAGACGCCGAACAATTGGTTTCTTTCCCGCTCAAGATAATTTCCCTGGAGGTCGAATACGTCGTCACTCGCAGTGGGTAATGCTCTGCCGGCATTAAAATAAAGATTAAGATGCCGAATAATAAAGGACTGTACGGCAGGAATATCGTCCCGCGTTATTTCACGAAAAACAAACGGAGAGGTCGGTTTCATATCAGTTATCGCTAACAAATATCAGGAAAACGATAATAACAAGTCAGACGCAGAAAACCAGTTTTCAACAAGAAAACTTGCCGGTCTGTTGAGGTACAGACCGGCAGCCGGAATTAGATATCCGCCAGCGCGGCATCTTTGTTCGGGAAGAATGCCAGACGACCTGGAATGGGTTTGATACCGGCGCGGGCCATGGTGCGCAGCGGCTGGAATTCCACGTTACTGACGCGCAGTTCACAGCCTTCCGGCAAACGCTTCACAAAGCGCTGGAAGGCGTCCAGACCACCGGCATCCAGCACCGGAACGGCGTCCCACTTCAGCACCACAATGCGTTTACCCTCAATGCGTGATTCGAGGTCGGTAAATAACCCTTCCGCGGCGGCGAAAAAGAGCGGCCCGATAACGCGTAATACCAGCACATCATCGGGAACCGTGATGTTTACCGCCGCGAGGCGCGTCATACGGGCAATACGGCGCATAAACAGCAGGGAAGCCAGGACAATCCCGACGCTGATCGCAATCACCATATCGAAGAGCACCGTCAGCGACATACACATCATCATCACGATGATGTCGTCTTTGGGCGCATGTCGCAGTAAATCGACCACCTTGTGGGCTTCACTCATGTTCCACGCAACCATCAGCAGCAGCGCGGCCATGGCGGAAAGCGGCAGCCATGACAACAGGGGAGCCAGCGCGAGGAGGGCGAGGATGACCAGAATTGCGTGGATAACGGCGGAAATGGGCGAGGTCGCGCCTGCGCGCACGTTTGCCGCAGAACGGGCGATCGCCGCCGTCGCGGTGATCCCGCCAAAGAACGGCGCCACGATATTCCCCAGCCCCTGGCCGATCAGTTCGCTGTTTGCTTTGTGTTTGGTGCCTGTCATGCCGTCGAGCACGACCGCGCACAGCAGGGATTCAATCGCCCCCAGCATCGCCATCGAGAAAGCGGCTGGCAATAACGCCCGCAATGAATCCCAGCTTAGCGTGAAATCTGAATCCGGGAGATTCCACGGCAGCACCAGCTGCGGCAGCAGCTGAGGAATGCCGTTGCCCTGCGAACCATCGGCCAGCACATAGTGGAACTGTGAACCAATCGTCGCCACATGGCCACCCAGCAGATTAACCACGGCCATAACGGCGCAGCCCGCCAGCAGCGCCGGAAGATGGCCCGGCAGACGAATCCCCAGACGCGGCCAGAAAATCAGCATACCGAGCGTCACCACGCCAATAGCGGCATCGCCCGGATTAATGGTCGGCAACGCCATAACCAGCGCCCCGACTTTTTGTAGGTAATGCTCCGGCACATGGGCCATTTGCAGACCAAGAAAATCTTTAATCTGCATTGTCCCGATGGTGATGCCGATCCCTGATGTAAAACCTAACGTGACCGATACGGGAATGTATTCGATCAGACGGCCAAAACGCGCGAGACCGAAGAGGATCAGGAACACCCCGGACATGAGGGTGGCGACCAGCAGACCTGCCAGCCCGAATTGTTGCGATACCGGGTAGAGAATAACGACAAATGCGGCGGTCGGGCCGGAGACGCTGAAGCGTGACCCGCCGGTTAAGGCAATAACAATTCCCGCCACAGCGGACGTATAAAGACCGTACTGCGGTGCAACACCACTGCCAATTGCCAGCGCCATCGCCAGCGGGATAGCGATGATCCCGACGGTTACCCCGGCAATCACATCACGGGTGAACCGTGAGGCGGTATATTTTTCTTTCCAGCAAGCGTCGATGAGGGCGCGGAAAGGCATCACATGTGAGGAAAATATTCTGTTCACAATAATGTTTCATCCATGAGCGCATCATCTGTCAACTAAATGGCAGGTGAAGGAGGCATTGGTCATACAAATAAGAGTTACAGACAAAAAAACCCGCCGCAGCGGGTTTTTTAGCCGGGTTCGATTAGTGTTCGAACATAGCTGAAATGGATTCTTCGTTGCTGATACGACGAATCGCTTCGGCCAGCATACCCGACAGTGTCAACGTGCGCACGTTCGGCAGTGCTTTAATTTCGTCGGTCAGTGGAATGGTGTCACAGACAACGACTTCATCAATCACCGAATTGCGCAGGTTGTTTGCCGCATTGCCTGAGAAAATCGGGTGAGTCGCGTAGGCGAATACGCGTTTGGCACCACGTTCTTTCAGTGCTTCTGCTGCTTTGCACAGCGTACCACCGGTATCGATCATATCATCAACCAGTACGCAGTCGCGGCCGGCAACGTCACCGATGATGTGCATCACCTGAGAAACGTTAGCGCGCGGACGGCGTTTGTCGATGATCGCCATATCGGTATCGTTCAGCAGCTTAGCGATAGCGCGGGCACGCACAACGCCACCGATATCTGGAGAAACCACAATCGGGTTATCCAGGTTCAGTTGCAGCATATCTTCTAACAGAATTGGGCTACCGAATACGTTATCAACCGGAACGTCAAAGAAGCCCTGGATCTGTTCAGCATGCAGGTCAACGGTGAGAACGCGGTCAACGCCAACGCTGGACAGGAAGTCAGCGACGACTTTTGCGGTAATCGGTACACGAGCGGAACGTACACGACGGTCCTGACGCGCATAGCCAAAGTAAGGGATAACGGCGGTGATACGGCCTGCGGAAGCACGGCGCAGCGCATCGACCATAACAACCAATTCCATCAGGTTGTCGTTAGTAGGGGCACAAGTGGACTGGATGATGAAAATATCACCACCGCGTACATTTTCGTTAATTTGTACGCTGACTTCGCCGTCGCTAAAGCGACCTACAGCGGCGTCGCCGAGAGAAGTGTACAGGCGGTTGGCAATACGTTGTGCTAGTTCCGGGGTGGCGTTACCAGCAAAAAGCTTCATATCAGGCACGAGAAGAACCTCAGGCATGCGTCCATTGGTGGATAGAATCTGCCGAAAACTGTGCGGGCCAGGCAATATCCTATCCAGGCGGTGTATTAAAGAGCGCGATGCAACGTCTGGAACAGGGTGACGTTGTCACCGAAACTCAGCTTGCCCGGCTTAAAGCATGGCTTTTTGCAATGGAGAGAGGTTGACACCCTTCGCCACAAACGCATTGAGCCATTCCGGGGCTTGCTTAAGCACCTGACGAGCAGCGGATTCTGTATCGAATTCAGCAAAGACACAGGCCCCTGTACCAGTCAGGCGCGACGGCGCGTATTCTAACAGCCAGGAAAGCGCCGCATCAACCTCGCGAAAACGTTTTCTTGCGATAACCTCGCAATCATTGCCGAATTCACATTTTAATAACGTTTCTATTGACCTTTTTGGCGTGTTGCGCGGTAATTCGGGGTCCTTGAAAATAACCGGCGTGGGGATGCTTACTCCAGGGTGGGCAACCAGATACCACTTCTCCGGCGGGTCTACCGGCGTCAGGATTTCACCCACGCCCTCGGCGAAGGCCGCATGTCCACGGACAAACACCGGGACGTCCGCGCCCAGCGTTAAGCCTGTTTCCGCCAGTTCATCGACCGATAATCCGCACTGCCAGAGATGATTCAGCGCCACCAGAACGGTCGCCGCATTGGACGAGCCGCCACCCAGACCGCCGCCCATGGGCAAACGTTTCTCGATGCTGATATCCGCGCCGCTGCCTGCGGGCAAACGCCCGTGGGCGGACGCTGTCTTCATCAGCAACCGCGCCGCGCGGACGATCAGATTGTCGTCATTTTCGACGCCCTCGACAGGCGTCAAAAGATGAATTTCGCCGTCGCCGCGCGGCGTAATGCCGATCGTGTCGCCGTAATCAAGAAACTGGAACAGCGTTTGCAATGTGTGATAACCGTCCGCACGCTGTCCGGTGATGTATAAAAACAGATTCAGTTTTGCCGGAGATGGCCAGTGGGTCATCATTTTACAATCCAGTTATCCATCTTCAGTTTGATGCGCTGACCGCCGTCAGAGAGTTCCATATTTGCCGGCATGGCGGGCTGCGTTTTACTGTCGTATCCGCTGTATACCACTTTCCAGTTTTTACCGTCCTGGCGGTAGTTCACTTCGCTCAGGCGGTACTGGTCGTCGAGGGTGTAATCGGTGGCGTCGCCCGGCAGACCGAGAATCCACTGGCGTAAGCTGTTAAGCGGAATGGGCATCCCGGTCAGATTGCCGATCATCTCTTCGGCGTCGTCGGCGGTGTAACGCTGCCCTTTATTGTCGACCAGTTGCACATTGCCCGGCTGGGCGTTCAGCTCCAGTTCGGTACTGCCCAGCGGATTGGTCAACAGCAGACGGTAGCGATCCTGACCGGTTTGCTGCCAGAAGAAGCGGGCATACACTTTCTGATCGTCGGAGATATAAGCAAACGCGCCACGCGTCTGATACTGATTCAACTTGCGCACGTCCTGCTGATGCTGACGCCACTGAGGGGAGTCGGGACTTTTGCCAGGACCTTTCGGCGCATTGATCGTACAGGCGGTGAGGACCAGGCTAGCCAGCGGGAGCAGGCGGATCAGGCGAAAATCAGGCAGGGTCATAGTGATGACGAATCCTTGTAATACGGTGCGATAATTGCCTGATGGCGCTATGCTTATCAGGCCGACAAACTGAACCCGTCGGTTGGTTGCAGTTATAACCCTTAATGCTAGCGCTGACCGGGTACATCGTCTACGTTCACGTTATCTTAATTTAAACAGTAAGCTATTACTCCAAAAGGAGGCTGTCTCTTTTATTGACCACGAGCATCCTGTATGATGCACCCAGTCTAACCTTATCAACGCTGGTACTATTCCCGCACACATGACCCTTTTAGCGCTCGGTATTAACCATAAAACGGCACCTGTATCGCTGCGAGAACGCGTAACGTTTTCGCCAGATACGCTCGATCAGGCGTTGGACAGCCTGCTTGCGCAGCCGATGGTGCAGGGCGGCGTGGTGTTGTCGACGTGCAACCGTACGGAGTTGTATCTCAGCGTTGAAGAACAGGATAACCTGCAAGAGGCGCTGATTCGTTGGTTATGTGATTACCATAATCTCAATGAAGACGACCTGCGCAATAGCCTCTACTGGCACCAGGACAACGACGCCGTCAGCCACCTGATGCGCGTCGCCAGCGGGCTGGACTCGCTGGTGCTGGGCGAACCGCAAATTCTCGGTCAGGTGAAAAAAGCGTTTGCAGATTCGCAAAAAGGCCATCTGCATGCCAGCGCGCTGGAACGCATGTTCCAGAAATCGTTTTCCGTCGCCAAACGCGTACGCACCGAAACAGACATCGGCGCCAGCGCCGTGTCCGTTGCTTTTGCCGCCTGTACGCTGGCGCGTCAAATTTTCGAATCCCTCTCCACGGTGACGGTGTTGCTGGTCGGGGCGGGTGAAACCATTGAACTGGTCGCGCGCCATCTGCGTGAACATAAAGTACAGAAAATGATCATCGCCAACCGCACCCGCGAACGCGCGCAAGTGCTGGCGGATGAAGTGGGAGCCGAGGTTATTTCGTTGAGCGACATCGACGAACGTCTGCGGGAAGCCGATATTATTATCAGCTCAACCGCAAGTCCGTTGCCGATTATCGGCAAAGGGATGGTGGAGCGCGCATTAAAAAGCCGTCGTAACCAGCCGATGCTGTTGGTGGACATTGCCGTGCCGCGCGACGTGGAGCCGGAAGTCGGGAAACTGGCGAATGCCTATCTGTACAGCGTTGATGACCTGCAAAGCATCATTTCGCATAACCTGGCACAGCGTAAAGCGGCGGCAGTGGAGGCCGAAACGATTGTCGCGCAGGAAGCCAGCGAATTTATGGCCTGGCTGCGCTCGCAAAGCGCCAGCGAGACCATCCGCGAATACCGTAGTCAATCAGAGCACGTACGCGATGAACTGACAGTTAAAGCGCTGGCAGCCCTTGAACAGGGCGGCGACGCGCAAGCCATTTTGCAGGATCTGGCATGGAAACTGACCAACCGCCTGATCCATGCGCCAACTAAATCTCTTCAACAGGCTGCCCGTGACGGGGATGACGAACGCCTGAATATTCTGCGCGACAGCCTCGGGCTGGAGTAGCAGCACACCAATCTATTTTTTACAGGGTGCATTTACGCCTATGAAGCCTTCTATCGTTGCCAAACTGGAAGCCCTGCACGAACGCCATGAAGAAGTTCAGGCGCTGTTGGGTGATGCGGGAACCATCGCAGACCAGGAACGCTTTCGCGCGCTGTCGCGTGAGTATGCGCAATTAAGCGATGTTTCTCGCTGTTTTACGGACTGGCAACAGGTTCAGGATGATATCGAAACGGCACAGATGATGCTCGACGATCCTGAAATGCGCGAGATGGCGCAGGATGAACTGCGCGAAGCCAAAGAAAAAGGTGAACAACTGGAGCAACAGTTGCAGGTTCTGCTGCTGCCAAAAGATCCCGATGACGAACGTAACGCTTTCCTCGAAGTGCGCGCCGGAACGGGCGGCGATGAAGCCGCGCTGTTCGCAGGCGATCTGTTCCGCATGTACAGCCGTTACGCGGAAGCACGTCGCTGGCGGGTAGAGATCATGAGCGCCAGTGAAGGCGAGCATGGCGGCTATAAAGAGATCATCGCCAAAATCAGCGGCGATGGCGTTTACGGGCGACTCAAGTTTGAGTCCGGCGGCCATCGCGTTCAGCGCGTTCCGGCGACCGAATCGCAGGGGCGTATCCACACGTCCGCCTGTACCGTCGCCGTTATGCCGGAACTGCCGGAGGCCGAACTGCCGGATATTAACCCGGCTGATTTACGTATCGACACCTTCCGCTCTTCGGGCGCGGGCGGTCAGCACGTTAACACCACCGACTCCGCAATTCGTATTACGCACTTGCCGACCGGTATCGTGGTGGAGTGCCAGGACGAACGTTCACAGCATAAAAACAAAGCGAAGGCGCTGTCGGTGCTTGGGGCGCGCATCCACGCCGCAGAAACGGCGAAGCGTCAGCAGGCTGAAGCCTCAACCCGGCGTAACCTGTTAGGCAGCGGCGACCGCAGCGATCGCAACCGTACCTATAACTTCCCACAGGGTCGCGTGACGGATCATCGTATTAACCTGACCCTCTACCGTCTGGATGAGGCGATGGAGGGGAAACTGGACATGCTCATTGAGCCGATTGTTCAGGAACATCAGGCCGACCAACTGGCGGCGTTGTCCGAGCAGGAATAATGGATTACCAGCACTGGTTGCGTGAGGCGATAAGCCGCTTACAGGAGAGTGAAAGCCCCCGACGTGATGCCGAGATTTTGCTGGGCCACGTTACCGGTAAGGCGCGCACCTTTATTCTGGCATTTGGCGAAACGGCGCTGACCGACACGCAGCGTGAGCAACTGGCGCAGTTGCTGGCGCGTCGTCAGCGCGGTGAACCGGTCGCACACCTGACTGGCATGCGCGAGTTCTGGTCACTGCCGCTGTTTGTCTCGCCCGCTACGCTGATTCCGCGCCCGGACACCGAATGTCTGGTCGAACAGGCGCTGGCGCGTCTGCCTGATTCGCCGTGTCGGATTCTCGACCTCGGCACCGGAACCGGCGCGATTGCGCTGGCGCTGGCGACAGAGCGACCGGACTGCGAGGTCACGGCGGTAGACCGTATGCCGGACGCCGTGGCGCTGGCTGGCCGTAATGCGCAACATCTGGCGATTCACAATGTTCGCATACTGCAAAGCGACTGGTTTGCGGCGTTGCCGGGGCAGCAATTTGACATGATCGTCAGCAACCCTCCGTATATTGATGCGCATGATCCCCATCTCGCGCAGGGCGATGTGCGTTTTGAACCGTTGTCGGCGCTGGTCGCAGACGATAACGGCATGGCGGATATCACGCACATTATCGCGCAGGCGCGCCATGCGCTGGCGCCGGGGGGGTATCTGTTGCTGGAGCACGGCTGGCAGCAAGGGGCGGCGGTCAGAACCGCGTTGACGCAGGCGGGGTACGTTCAGGTTGAGACCTGCCGTGATTATGGCGACAACGAACGAATCACGCTTGGGCGGATCGCGCCATGAATACATTTACGCTGCTGCTGGGCGTCCATCTGACTAGCGTTACGCTTTCCGTTAGCCTGTTCGTGCTGCGTTTCTGGTGGCGCTATACCCGCCATGCGCTGGCATCCGCACGCTGGACGCGGGTTGTCCCGCCGATTATTGACACCGTTTTGCTGCTTAGCGGAGCGGGGTTGATCATAAAAACGCACATCCTGCCATTCACCGAACAGGGGACATGGCTGACTGAGAAGTTGTTTGGCGTTATCATCTACATCGTTTTGGGTTTTATTGCGCTTGATTATCGTCAGGCGCGCAGTCAGCAGGCGCGCGTTATCGCCTTCCCGCTGGCGCTGGTGGTGCTGTACATCATCATTAAACTCGCCACCACAAAAATACCGTTACTGGGGTAAGTCATGAGGTCGTTAGCTGATTTCGAATTTAATAAAGCGCCACTGTGCGATGGGATGATCCTGGCATCGGAATCGATCCGCCTGGATTTTCCGACGCAAGCGGTCTATGACGAACTGGAACGTCTGGCCAGTCTGGCGCATGAAGAAATTAGCCAGCTCCTGTCTCAGGATGAGCAACTGGAAAAATTGCTGGCACTTTTTTATGGCGAGTGGGGGTTCAGAGATACCCACGGCGTCTACCGTCTTTCTGATGCATTATGGCTCGATCAGGTTCTGAAAAACCGCCAGGGGAGCGCGGTATCGTTAGGCGCAATCTTATTGTGGCTGGCTCACCGGCTGGGTCTCCCATTGGTGCCGGTCATTTTCCCGACCCAGTTGATTCTGCGTATTGAATCGCTGGAGGGGGAAATGTGGCTGATCAACCCATTTAACGGCGAAACGCTCGATGAGCATACGCTGGAAGTCTGGCTGAAGGGCAATATTAGCCCGGTCGCTGAACTGTTTAACGAAGATCTGGATGAGGCGGATAACGCTGAGGTCATTCGCAAATTGCTGGATACGCTGAAATCTTCCTTGATGGAAGAGCGGCAAATGGAACTGGCGTTGCGCGCCAGCGAAGCGTTACTGCAATTTAACCCGGAAGACCCTTACGAGATCCGCGACCGGGGCCTGATTTATGCGCAACTGGAGTGTGAACATGTTGCGTTGACGGATTTAAGTTATTTTGTTGAACAGTGTCCAGAAGACCCGATCAGCGAAATGATTCGTGCGCAGATTAATACCATTGCGCACAAGCAAATTGTTTTGCATTAATTAATCGACATTTTACCCATGGTTAAGGCGATCCTATGAAACAAAAAGTGGTTAGCATTGGCGACATCAACGTGGCAAATGACCTGCCGTTTGTGCTGTTTGGCGGTATGAACGTGCTGGAATCACGCGATCTGGCGATGCGTATCTGTGAACACTACGTAACCGTGACCCAGAAGCTGGGTATTCCTTATGTGTTCAAAGCCTCTTTTGATAAAGCCAACCGTTCCTCTATTCACTCTTACCGTGGCCCGGGTCTGGAAGAAGGGATGAAGATTTTCCAGGAACTGAAACAAACGTTTGGTGTGAAAGTGATCACCGACGTTCATGAAGCCAGTCAGGCGCAGCCTGTCGCTGACGTGGTGGATGTCATTCAGCTTCCGGCATTCCTCGCTCGCCAGACCGACCTGGTGGAAGCGATGGCAAAAACCGGCGCGGTCATTAACGTGAAAAAACCGCAGTTCGTCAGCCCTGGTCAGATGGGCAATATCGTGGACAAATTCCACGAAGGCGGCAACGATAAAGTGATCCTGTGCGATCGTGGTGCGAACTTCGGCTACGACAACCTGGTTGTTGATATGCTGGGCTTTAGCGTGATGAAGAAAGTTTCTGGTAACTCGCCCGTTATTTTTGACGTCACCCATGCGTTGCAGTGCCGTGACCCGTTTGGCGCTGCATCTGGCGGTCGTCGCGCGCAGGTTACCGAACTGGCGCGCGCCGGTATGGCGGTAGGTCTGGCCGGTTTGTTCATTGAAGCGCACCCGGACCCGGAGCATGCGAAATGTGACGGTCCGTCCGCGCTGCCGTTAGCGAAGCTGGAACCGTTCCTGAAGCAAATTAAAGCGATTGACGATCTGGTGAAAAGCTTCGGCGAGCTGGATACCGAACACTAAGCGGGGATGATGTGTGCCGGAGGGCGTCTGACGCCGTATCCGGCCTACAATAAACGCGGTTTCGTAAGCCCGGAAAGCGTAAACGCTACCGGGCTTTTTTGTCCGTCAGGCAAAAATGGTCATCAGGTAAGCGATAAACAGAGCCAGATGCGCCGCGCCGTTCAACACATTGGTTCGCCCGGTCGAGAAGGAAATGTGGCACAGCACCAGTGAGGCCACCATTACCACCATCTCCGGGGCGCCCAAACCGAAGAGCAGGTCATTTCCGGTAGCCCATGCAATCAGCGTCACCACCGGTACGGTCAGGGAGATGGTTGCCAGTACCGAACCAAAGAACAGGTTCATGGCTCGCTGTACCTGGTTATTCAACACCGCTTTCAGCGCGCCCAGCCCTTCAGGGGAGAGGATCAGCAAGGCCACGAGGAAACCGGTAAATGCCACTGGCGCATTCAGTTCGGTTAACAGTGTCTCCAGTGGATTGGCGTTCATTTTCGTCACGGCGATAACGGCAATCAGATGTACGATCAGCCATACAGCGTGCCAGATGTTGCTGTGCGCGGACGGTTTGCCGTGGTGCGGGTCATCGTCATCACTTTCATCTTCATGCTCGTAAACGAATAAACTCTGGTGCGTTTTTGTCTGAATCAGCAGGAAAACGCCGTACATCGCGGCGGAAATAAGCGCCACTAACAGCGCCTGAGCCGTAGTAAAATTCGCCCCTGGCAGCGCCATAGGGAAGACCAGTACGATAATCGCCAGCGGAAACAGGGCAATTAAATACTGTTTAATGCCAAACAGGTTCATATATTGCGTGGCGAATTTACGACCGCCAAGCAGCAGAGAAAAACCGACCAGTCCGCCAGTTACAATCATGATGATTGAATAGAGCGTGTCGCGCATCAGCGTTGGCGCGGCGTCGCCGGTGGCCATCAATGCGGAAATTAAACTCACTTCCAGAATAACGACAGAAAGACTTAAGATCAGGGAACCGTAGGGTTCGCCGAGTCGGTGCGCTAATACATCCGCATGGCGGACAACGCTGAAAGCGCTGCTTAAAATACCAATAAGGGCAAGTATATTAATACCGATGACCACTGGTAGTGACTGACTGCTTCCCCATAAGAACAGCACCACCAGTGCCAGAACCGGGAAAATAAGCGAGGTCTCCTTGTGGCGGGTTTTCACCGCCTCATGTGCGTGTGTCATTATGATTCTCCATCTCCGCAGGTGTTTTTAATTATAAATGTATTAAAGATTGTAAAAAATAACAGAAATCGCGGCTTCATCATTGTGTTTTTACGTAATTTTACGGCATGGGCTATTTTTCCCCGCAGAGTGAATAAAAAAGTACGTCTTGTTTAGAGAGTATATGAATAACAGTGGGTTAGTGACAAATAAAAAGTAAAATAGCACCCGACTGGCGAGACAAAACATTGTTGACCACACTAAAGGTTTACAGCAAAAAGAGGAGTCAGCAATGCCTTATAAAACGAAAAGCGATTTGCCGGAAAGCGTGCAGAATGTGCTGCCTGCGCACGCGCAGGATATCTATAAAGAGGCGTTTAATAGCGCCTGGGAACAATATAAAGATAAAACGGACAGACGTGACGACGCCAGCCGGGAGGAGACCGCGCATAAGGTTGCCTGGGCTGCCGTCAAAAATGATTACCAAAAAGGGGGCGATGATAAGTGGCATAAAAAGCGCTGATCGTCTTCGTGCCAGGCCAGGCAAATGATGCGCGTTGAGTGTCTGTTGCCTTGCAAGCGGCGATTGAATTGCATATTGTCCTGTTAGTGGTTTCAAAATGAGCAGTTAAAATGCCCGGAAGGCGTCAAAAAAGTGTTGCAGGGAAGTTTGCAGTGGCGGAGGTGTAAGGTGTTAACGCGTGATTTTTTACTGAATGCCGATTGTAAAACGGCGTTTGGCGCTATTGAAGAATCACTACTTTGGTCAGCAGAACAACGGGCCGCTTCACTGGCGGCGACGCTTGCCTGTAGGCCCGATGATGGACCGGTGTGGATCTTCGGTTATGGATCGTTGATGTGGAATCCGGCGTTAGAATTTGACGAGTCCTGTACCGGTACGCTGGTCGGCTGGCACCGGGCGTTTTGTCTGCGTCTGACGGCAGGGCGTGGAACGGCGTGCCAGCCCGGACGGATGCTGGCGCTGAAAGAGGGCGGGCGAACTACTGGCGTGGCTTATAAACTGCCGGAGAACGCGCTGGAGCAGGAGCTGACGCTGCTGTGGAAGCGGGAAATGATTACCGGCTGCTATCTTCCCACCTGGTGCCAGCTGGCGCTGGATGATGGCCGGACGGTCAATGCGCTGGTGTTTATTATGGACCCGCGACACCCGCTGTATGAGTCGGATACTCGCGCTCAGATTATCGCGCCGCTGATCGCTGCCGCCAGTGGGCCGTTGGGCACCAACGCGCAATATCTGTTCTCGCTGGAACAGGAGCTTGCCAGACTGGGGATGCGGGACGATTGTCTGAACGATCTGGTGGCGAAAGTCAGAGGCTTGTTAGGCGAGAATCAGCCGGAAAGGGGATTCAACCCCGGATTTGCCTGAGCGTTGCCCCTGAATCCAGGGGCAAAAACATCAGGCTGCGATATAACTGATGGAGTGTTCCAGTGACTGGCTGTGGCTGTCGATCAGCACGTTCCAGACACCGGTGTACGGTACGGTCAGCCAGGCATTATCACGGTTCTGCACGCTTAAAATATCGGTCTGCGTGTCTTTGACGTGTTTTTTCTCGCTCATTAAATGGATGTGGCAGCGTTCAGAACAACGCACTATCACCGTATCCCCACCAAACAATTTCAAACTTGCTTTCACTAATGCCATTTTTCACCCCGTTCTTGAAAACAACGTACTCCCTTGCGGAAGTGCTGCGTGATGTTGTTCACATTTCACTCACTGCATAACACCAAAGGGTGAGCTCACGGATGCTGATTTTGATCAAAAAATGGCATAACCATTAAACAAAAATGACAAAATGCCTGAAAATCATTGAAAGGGCGTGGTAACTTTCGACAAAAACACGCCCTTATAAGATTAAATTCGGAAATGCCCGGCAGTTTCAGCCAGCTCGCCTGCCTGGCTCTGCAAGGCGCCTGCGGCGGCGGCAGACTGCACCACCAGTTCAGCGTTCTGTTGCACCATGCGATCAAGGTGGTTCACGGAGTGATTTATTTCCTGAATGCCTTTCATCTGCTCACTGGTGGCGATGCTGATTTCATGCATGATGCCGGAGACATGGCCGATGCTGGACAGGATCTCCTGCATACTTTCTCCGGCCAGATGAACATAACGTGAACCTGTCGCGACGCTGGTGGTTGTGGAGTCGATCAGCGATTTAATCTCTTTTGCCGCCTGCGCGCTGCGGCTGGCAAGGTTGCGCACTTCACCCGCGACAACGGCAAACCCGCGGCCTTGCTCTCCCGCCCGGGCGGCTTCGACCGAAGCATTCAGCGCCAGAATATTGGTCTGGAACGCAATGCCGTCGATCACGCTGGTGATATCGCCGATTTTCGCCGATGCCCCTTCAATAGATTGCATTGTCGTGATTGCCTGCGAGACCACGTCGCCGCCGCGCGTGGCGGCCTGTGAGGCTTTTTGCGCCTGATCGTTGGCTTCGGCGGCAGATTCCGTGGACTGGGCGACCGATGCGGTGATTTGCTCAACGGCGCTGGCGGTTTCACGCAGGCTGGAGGCGGCCTGCTCGGTACGGCCTGAAAGGTCGCGGTTACCGGCGGCAATCTCCTGCGCGGCCATTTTCACCGAGGCACTGGCATCGCGTAGCTGTACCATTACCACGGACAGCTTATCGCTAAAACCGTTAAACGCCCTGGCGATTTGCGCGACTTCGTCCGTGCCGCTGTCCGGCAAACGTTGAGACAAATCGTTCGTCCCGTTGGCAATGGCATGCATCGCGTCGCGGATCGTGGACAGACGCTTCATCAGGCGAGCCACCAGAAGGTGCATCACTGCGCCGCCCGCGAGAACCAACAGCAGCAGAGACAGGGTGGACGCCTTCAGCAGCGCCAGCATGCCGGAGGTCGCCTCTTTTTCGTCTAACGCCACGACCAGCCACCAGTGGGTTCCTTGCACCGGCGTCGCCAGCAGCGTTTTACTGCTCTCGCCGATCAGTGCCTGAACAGGGTGTCCGCTTTTTACCTGATTGAAATCCACGCCGCTGACGACCTGCGCGAAAGGTTTCATCGTCAGCGCCGGATCGTTGGCGGCGATGAGCGTTCCGTTTTGGTCGAGCAACATACCGCTGCTGGCGGGCGTCGGTCGAATACCGTGTACATTCGCCACGACGGCATCCATCGCGACATCACCGGCGACCACCGCTTTCAGTTCGCCGTTCTCTTTCACCGGAACGGCGAATGTTACCACCAGCTTGCCGGTTCCGGCATCAACATAGGGGGCCGTAACGACGGCAGCGTCAGCGCTGACAACCTGTTGATACCAGGGACGTGACGTCGGATCGAAATCTGGCGGTATGCCTGCCGGGTCGGAGAATTTTGCTGTTTTGCTGGCATACCCGACATAGATATTCGTAAAGCCGCCGCCCAGCGCCATTTGACGAAATACCGGCACCGGATCGTCGGTTAGTGCCGCCTGCTGCAACGAGGAAATCATATTCATTTTACCGCTAACCCAGTCGGCAATCGCCAGACTGTGGCTGGCGCTGGTGCTGGTGAGCGTATCCTGCTGCGCTTGTCGGTTATCGAGACGCGTTACCTGAAGGTTAATCAGCGTGTTAAGGAGGAGGGCGACAACCAGACATCCCGTTGTCGCCGCAATAATACGGGCGCGAATTGAGCTGAACATAGTATTTCCTTCAGTGTGGTATTGGAAATCCTATCGGCTACCGGGCGGCGAATCTTGAGGCTGCAACCGCGTCCATAAGAAAATAGTATCAGCAGGGCTAAACGCGCGTTAAGCGCTAATGAAGGTGCGCGGAAACCAGGGGCAATTCCCGCGCCAGGGATCAGAAGGTCAGAACTTTATCCGCCGCCAGCGTCCACTGGGCCAGTTCGACCAGCGTACCGACTTCCACGCCGTCAATGAGCGGCAATGTGGTGATTCCCCGCCCGTCGGTACAGGTTTTACACAGTTTCACCGGGACGTTCTGCGCGGTCAGGATCTCCAGCATTTGCTGGATATTGTAACCTTCCGCAGGCTTCTGTCCGCGTAATCCTGCGGTGACGGCATCCGACATTAAAAATAAACGCAGGTCGAGGTCGCCGGTCTGTTCACGTAGCGCAATGGCCAGACGCAGGCTGTTAAATAACGCTTCGCTACCGTATGCCGCACCGTTTGCGACGATCACTATCTTTTGCATTTTGACTCCTGTTGTCAGGGGGGCATGGATATTGCTTGTAGTTACGGGTAGACCTGTTACCCGGGAGAGCAACGATGATGACGAATATGGAAAGCCGCCCCGGCGCCACCCAATGGTTTCATTATGCGCGCCAGCTTGAGAATACGCAGCTTCGCCAACTGGCGCAGTCAGGGAAGCTGGTGTCCCGGATTAGCCATCTGGTGCATATGCTACAGTGCGAACGCGGCGCATCCAACATCTGGTTGTGTTCCGCAGGGCAACTTTATGGGCCGGAGATACGCGCCAGCCGCGCGCTGGTGGACGAAGAACACGCCCGGTTGCAGTCCCTGTTGCAGGAGATGAGGCCGATGGCGAACAGCGCGCTCTGTCATCGCATCGCCGGGGCTGTCTGGTGTCTGGAGCAGTTGCCGCAGCTGCGCGAAGCGGTCAGTGGACGGCATAGCGATGCGCCACAGGCGATGGATCAGTACAGCCGCACGCTGCGACACCTGCTAAGTATTGTGCCGCAGCTTAACGACAACATCGACCATCCCCACATCGCCGGAGGGATGGTCGCGCTGTACAGCTTTATGCAGGGTAAGGAGCTGGTGGGGCAAGAGCGGGCGCTGGGGGCGATAGGGTTTACGCAAGGGGCGTTCAGCCACGAGATGCGACAGGAACTGGTGGATCGCATTGACGGACAGCAGCTCTGCTTTGACACCTTTATATCGCTGGCGTCACCGGCGGTGGTTCACGCATTTCGCCAACAGTGCGAAGCGGAAGCCGCTATCGAACAGTGGCGCCGCCTGGCCTGTACGCGCCAGCCTGCGCCCGATAAGGGCGAAAGCGCTTTACGCTGGTTCACGCTCCAGACGCAACGGCTGGAGCAACTGCGCAGCATCGAGGAGATGCTGATCGCCGAGTTAATGTCTGCGGTGGAGCGCCGTCTGGCGCAGGATGAGACAACGTTGCCACTCGCCAGCTGGCTGGATGATGCCACCGACGATACGTTCTCATTGCGTCGGGATAAGCAGTTGCTGCTGGTTGTGCGGCAACAGGCGCGGGAACTGGAGCAGCTCAGCGGGCAACTGGCGTCGCTACAGGATGCGCTGGAGGAGCGAAAGGTTATTGATAAGGCCAAATATGTGCTGATGCATCACCAGAATCTGTCTGAAGAGCAGGCCTGGCAGTCGCTGCGCAAAATGGCGATGGATAAGAACCAGCGGATGGTGGACATCGCGCGTGCGCTGCTCACGGTGAAATCGCTCTGGCAGGTGACAACCAAAGGGTAGCTGCACAACGGCTGGGCATCGCGTGCCAGATTCGGGTGCAAGCGCGTTCGCGTACCGCCTGAAAAGCGGCGGAATAGGGGCATGTTGATGTTGGCATCTGAATTGCAGGACTGAAATTGTAAAAGAGTTCTGAAAACAGTTTAGCGGCAAACCAACGACGGTTTGCGCGCGTTTGGGATAAAGGCGTCCTGCAATGCTTCGGCATTGCCGGGCGCTTTTTTTTTGCAATGGGGAGCATGTATGGGTGACAGGTCTGTTTCATTGACGCGACGTCGATTATTGCAGGCAGGGGCCGCGATGGGCGGGGCGCTGCTGGTGCCCGGTTTGATGCAGTCCGTGTGGGCGGCAGGGTCGGACAAACCCGAACTTGAAATTGTCAGAGTCGGCTTTATTCCGCTCACCGACTGCGCGCCGCTGATCATCGCCGCGTTGAAAGGGTTTGATAAGAAATACGGCATTACCCTTGTGCCGACCAAAGAGGCCAGTTGGGCGGCGGTGCGCGACAAACTCGTTTCCGGTGAACTGGACGCGGCGCATGTGCTGTATGGCCTGCTCTATGGTCTTGAGCTTGGTATTGCCAGTAAGCCACAGCCGATGGCGAACCTGATGACGCTAAATCAGAACGGGCAGGCAATCACGCTGTCGACGGCGCTCCAGGAGAAAGGCATTACCGACGCTGGCGGATTGAAAAACATGATCGCCGGACAAGCGCCCGGCACTTACACCTTTGCGCATACATTTCCGACCGGAACGCATGCGATGTGGCTCTATTACTGGCTGGCCAGCGCGGGGATTAACCCGTTCTCTGATGTCCGAATGGTCGTCGTGCCGCCGCCGCAAATGGTGATGAACATGCGTATTGGCAACATGGTGGGTTTTTGCGTCGGTGAACCGTGGAATGCCCGTGCGATTAATGATCGCATTGGTTTTACCGCCACGACCTCGCAGGCCATCTGGCCCGATCACCCGGAAAAAATCCTGGGAACGCGCCGTGACTGGGTCGAACAACATCCAAACACCGCCAGAGCGCTGGTCAGCGCGGTACTGGAGGCGGCGCGCTGGATCGACGCCTCAGTGGAAAACCGACGCGAAACCGCACAAATACTGGCTCGTCGCGCCTGGCTCAACACTAAAGAGCAGTACCTGACCGGACGTATGTTGGGCGAGTACGACAACGGCGCAGGGCATCGCTGGCAGGACGCGCACGCCATTCGTTTTTATCACGATGCGGAAGTGAGTTTTCCGTGGCATTCCGACGGGATGTGGTTCCTGACGCAGTTTCGTCGCTGGGGGCTGCTCAAGGACGCGCCGGATTATAACGCCATCGCCGTCCGGATTAACCGCACGGACATCTGGCGGGACGCCGCCGCAGCGGTAGGCGGCATCACGCCGCCTTCTCAGCTGCTACGCACCAGCACCCTCATGGATGGTTCCGTATGGACCGGGCGGGACCCCGAACGTTACGCCAACAGTTTCACTCTCCATCATCAAGGGGCCTGACATGAAAACAGTACAAAACGCGCAAAGACGCATTCCTGAACCCGCCGCCGGTGAAGTGATTACGCTGCCGCCCGTTACGGTGCGCAGGCGTAATCCGCCGCTGTCGCATCTGATGCGAACGCTGGCGCAGCGAACCGTTCCCGCATTGCTGGGGCTGGCGCTGCTGGTGGTGGGCTGGCAACTGGCGGCCATTAACAGCAAAGGCTTCCCGACGCCGCTCAGCACCCTTGATTCCGCGCTGACGCTGTTTGCCGACCCGTTTTATAACGGTGGGCCTAATGATATGGGGATTGGCTGGAATGTGCTGGCGTCGCTACAGCGTGTGGCGATTGGTTTTGGGCTGGCGGCGCTGGTGGGTATCCCGCTTGGCTTCCTGATCGGCCGGTTCACCTTTTTCTCGCGCATGTTTACCCCGCTGATCGCGCTGCTGCGACCGGTCAGCCCGCTGGCCTGGTTGCCAATTGGCTTGCTGCTGTTTCAGAAAGCGGAACCGGCATCAAGCTGGACTATTTTTATCTGCTCTATCTGGCCGATGGTGATCAACACCGCCGAAGGCGTGCGCCGCATCCCACAGGATTACCTTAACGTTGCCCGTGTCCTGCAACTCCCGGAATGGACGGTGATGCGCCGTATTCTCTTTCCGGCGGTTCTGCCTGCGGTGCTGACCGGCGTGCGCCTGTCTATCGGCATCGCCTGGCTGGTGATTGTGGCGGCGGAAATGCTCACCGGCGGCCTTGGCATTGGCTTTTGGATCTGGAACGAGTGGAACAACCTCAATGTGGAAAACATTCTCATCGCTATCGTCATTATCGGCGTGGTTGGCCTGCTGCTGGAGCAGGGCTTAATGCTGGTGGCGCGTCGTTTTAGCTGGCAGGAAAAATAAGGGGAACACCATGAAACCGTTAATTCAGGTACAGGCCGTCAGTCAGCGTTTTTCTACCGCCAGCGGCGAATTTCTGGCGTTGCAAAACGTCTCTTTCGACATTCATGAAGGTGAAACCGTCAGCCTTATTGGGCATTCCGGCTGCGGGAAATCGACGCTGTTGAATCTGATTGCCGGAATTACGCTCCCTACCGACGGGGGGCTTATTTGCGACAACCGGGAAATCGCCGGGCCGGGGCCGGAAAGGGCGGTGGTCTTTCAGAATCACTCGCTGCTGCCGTGGCTGACCTGCTTCGATAACGTTGCGCTGGCGGTTGATCGGGTCTTTCGCCGCACGATGGGGAAAACAGAGCGTCGGGAATGGATTGAACACAATCTTGAACGGGTGCAAATGGGGCACGCCATGCACAAGCATCCGGGAGAAGTGTCCGGGGGGATGAAGC
The DNA here is from genome assembly GCF_030333655.1 of Citrobacter sp. CK180. Lineage (NCBI taxonomy): Bacteria > Pseudomonadati > Pseudomonadota > Gammaproteobacteria > Enterobacterales > Enterobacteriaceae > Citrobacter > Citrobacter sp. CK180. The sequence continues at coordinate 161,617 of NZ_JAOWFM010000054.1, forward strand.
AGCGCGTCGGCATCGCCCGGGCGCTGGCGATGAAACCCAAAGTGCTGCTGATGGATGAACCGTTTGGCGCGCTGGACGCCCTGACGCGCGCGCATTTGCAGGACACGGTGATGCAAATCCAGCAGTCGCTCAATACCACCATTGTGCTGATTACCCACGATGTGGATGAAGCGGTGCTGCTCTCCGATCGCGTGCTGATGATGACCAACGGCCCGGCGGCGACGGTAGGCGACATTTTGCCCGTCACGCTTCCTCGCCCGCGTAATCGCGTGCAGCTGGCTGACGACAGCCGATACCACCAGTTGCGCCAGCAGATTCTTCACTTCCTCTACGAAAAGCAGCCGAAGGCGGCGTAGGGAGGCGGTATGACGCAGCGACTGGTCATTATCGGCAATGGGATGGCCGCCACCCGTCTGGTGGAGGCGCTGTTGGCGCAGGCGCCGCAGACCTTCACGATAACCGTGGTGGGGGAAGAACCGCAGCATGCGTATAACCGCATTCAGCTTTCGCCCGTACTGGGCGGCGAAAAGCGCTTTGCGCAGACGCTGCTGCATCCGCCTGAGTGGTATCAGCGCCACGGCGTCACGGTGCTGACGGGGGAAGCCGTCATCGCCGTTGACGCGATAGCGCGTACGGCCACCACCACCGGTCGAACGCTGGCGTGGGATGCGCTGGTGTTTGCCACCGGCTCGGTTCCGTTTATTCCGCCGATCCCCGGCGCTGATTTACCCCATGTGCATGCTTTTCGCACGATTAACGATGTGGACAGCATCCTGCATGGCTGCGGGCCGGTTGCCGTGCTGGGCGGCGGTGTGCTTGGCGTCGAGGCGGCTGCCGCGCTGCGACTAAAAGGTGACAATGTCACGTTAATTCATCGCGGCAATCGGTTCATGGAGCAACAGTTGGATGAGCAGGCCGGGGAACTGCTGGCGGAACACCTTAACGCACGCGGGATTGACTGCGTGCTGTCGTCCGGTATCGACAGGATTACGCCTGATGACGTCACGTTGACGAACGGTTGCGTGCTGTCTGCAACGCGCGTGGTGATTGCCACTGGCGTAAAACCCAATACGGCGCTGGCGCAGGCAAGCGGGGTGCCCTGTCAGCGTGGAATTGTGGTGGACGGGCAACTGCGCACGGCGGTGGCGGGGATCAGCGCGATAGGCGAGTGCTGTGAAATCGACGGCCAGACCTGGGGGCTGGTCGCGCCCTGTCTGGCGCACGCGGAGGTGCTGGCGGCTCGCCTGGCGGGAACCCCCGGCGCTGATTTTCACTGGCAGGACAGCGGTACGCGTCTGAAGGTGACGGGCATCGATCTGTTCAGCGCCGGGGAGGTAAACGCCACGGCAGGTGATGACCTGCTGCGCACATTTGACCCGCTGAGCGGTCATTACCGTCGTCTGCTGATCCGCAATGGACGGTTACAGGGGGTGCTGCTGATGGGCGATTGCCGCAGCGCCGCGCCGTTGACTGATTTGCTGGCGCAGGCTGCGTCGGCGAATCCTGACTGGTTATTCGACAGATTTGATACGCAGCCTGCGGCTGCAGGACAGGTGACTATGACAAAACCCACGTTGGCTGTTGTTGGACACGGTATGGTTGGCCACCATTTTCTTGAGCAATGCGTTAGCCGCAATTTGCATCTTGACTATCAGATTGTGGTCTTTGGCGAAGAGCGTTATGCCGCCTATGACCGCGTTCATCTGTCGGAGTATTTCGCCGGGCGCAGCGCAGAATCGCTCTCGCTGGTGGAAGGCGATTTTTTTGCCCGCCACGGTATTGAGCTGCGGTTGTCGCAATGCGTTACGGCGATCGATCGGGATGCCCGCGTTATTCGCACCGCCAGCGGACATGAAACGCACTGGGATAAACTGGTGCTGGCAACCGGATCATATCCCTTTGTTCCGCCGGTGAAAGGCGGTGATTCGGCGGCGTGTTTCGTCTATCGCACGTTGGACGATCTGGATGCGATTGCCGCGAAGGCAAAACACTCTCGCCGTGGGGTGGTAATTGGCGGCGGGCTGTTGGGGCTGGAGGCGGCGAACGCCTTGCGGCAATTAGGGCTGGAGACGCATGTTGTCGAGTTCGCGCCATCGTTAATGGCGGTTCAGCTTGATAACGCTGGCGCGGCGATGCTGCGTGAAAAAATCGAGGCGCTGGGCGTGAGCGTGCATACCTCGAAATCCACTGCGGAAATTGACTCCACCCCGCAAGGGTTACAGTTGGTGTTTACGGATGGTAAGCGTCTGGAGACGGATATGGTGGTGTTTTCTGCCGGTATTCGCCCGCAGGATGCGCTGGCGCGCGGCGCCGGACTTCGTATCGGAGAACGCGGCGGGGTGTGTATTGATAACCACTGTCTGACCTCTGACGCGGATGTTTTTGCCATTGGTGAATGTGCGCTCTGGGACTGCAGGGTGTTCGGGCTGGTTGCGCCGGGCTACCAGATGGCGCGCGTGGCGGCAGCGCGGCTGGCCGGTGAAGATGCGGCGTTCAGCGGGGCGGATATGAGCACTAAACTTAAATTACTGGGGGTGGATGTGGCCTCGTTCGGCGATGCGCAGGGGCGCACGCCAGGCGCGCAAAGCTACCAGTGGACGCATGGCCCGGAGCAAATCTACAAAAAAATTGTGGTCAGCGCGGACGGCAAGACGCTTCTGGGCGGCGTGCTGGTGGGTGATGCGGCGGATTACGCCACGTTATTGCAAATGATGCTTAACGGTATGGCGCTGCCCGGACAGCCGGAATCGCTGATTTTACCTGCACTGGCGGGCAGCGCGCCGAAAACGTTGGGCGTTGCGGCATTACCGGACAGCGCGCAAATATGCTCTTGTCATAACGTCAGCAAGGCGGACATTTGCCAGGCGGTCAGCGCGGGCGCAACGGAGATGGGCGCAATCAAGCAGTGTACCAAAGCGGCAACCGGCTGCGGTGGGTGCAGCGCGCTGGTGAAACAGGTGATGGAGCTCCAGCTGGCGGCACAGGGCGTGGAGGTTAAAAAGGATATCTGCGAACACTTCGCGTACTCGCGACAGGAGATTTACCACCTGGTGCGGGTGAACCGCATCCACACCTTTGAGCAGTTGATTAGCCGCTATGGTCGCGGGCATGGTTGTGAGATTTGCAAACCACTGGTGGGCTCGGTACTGGCCTCCTGCTGGAATGAGTATCTGCTAAAACCTGCGCATCTGCCGTTGCAGGACACCAACGATCGTTATTTTGCCAATATCCAGAAAGACGGTTCGTATTCCGTCGTACCGCGCATGGCGGCAGGCGAGGTGACGCCGGATGGGCTGATCGCCATTGGCGAAATCGCCAAACGTTATCAGCTCTACAGCAAAATTACCGGCGGGCAGCGTATTGACTTGTTTGGCGCGCGCCTTGAACAACTACCGGATATCTGGCGCGATCTGGTTGCCGCCGGTTTTGAAACCGGGCACGCCTACGGGAAGTCGTTGCGCACGGTGAAATCCTGCGTCGGGTCAACCTGGTGTCGCTATGGCGTTCAGGATTCAACCGGTCTGGCCGTCACGCTGGAGAACCGCTACAAGGGACTGCGCGCCCCGCACAAAATCAAAATGGCGGTCTCCGGCTGTACCCGCGAGTGTGCCGAAGCGCAGGGGAAAGACGTTGGCGTGATTGCTACCGATAAAGGCTGGAACCTGTATGTCTGCGGAAACGGCGGTATGAAGCCGCGTCATGCGGATCTGTTCGCCAGCGATCTGGATGACGCCACGCTGATTAAATTCGTGGATCGCTTCCTGATGTTCTATATCCGTACCGCCGATCGCCTGCAACGCACCAGCACCTGGATGGATAATCTTGAAGGGGGCATCGACTATCTGCGCGAGGTGGTTATACACGACAGTCTGGGTATCGGCGACGAGCTTGAACAGGAGATGGCGCGAATCGTGGAAACATACCAGTGTGAATGGCAAACCACGCTGAATGATCCGCAGCGTCTGGCGCTGTTCCGCGCCAGCGTGAACGGCGACGAACCGGATGAAGCCGTAGCGCGCCAGATGCTACGTGGGCAACCGCAGCTGGCGAAACCGGCGGCGCCAGCGAGAACCATCCTGCCGAAAAAACCCTGGCAGGAGGTTTGTCAACTGGAGGAGATCCCCGAACAGGCGGGCATTGGCGCCCGTCTAGGCAACCTGCAAATTGCGCTGTTTCGCTTTGGTCAGACGATTTACGCCCTTGATAACCATGAACCCGGCAGCGACGCAAACGTGCTTTCCCGGGGAATTCTGGGGGATGCCGGCGGTGAGCCCGTTGTCATTTCGCCGCTCTACAAACAGCGTATTCGCCTGCGCGATGGTCGGCAGTATGACAGCGGTGAGCCCGTTGTGCGCGCCTGGCCGGTGAAAGTCGAAGCGGGCAAGGTATGGGTCGGGAATCAGGCGCTACTGCTGCGCGCGGAGGCGTCATGAATGAAACCCGGACAACGTGCCCTTACTGCGGCGTCGGCTGTGGAGTGATCGCCCGCGTCAGCGAACAGGGCGTCACGGTTCAGGGCGATCCCGATCACCCGGCCAATTTTGGGCGACTGTGTGTGAAAGGCGCCGCGCTGGGGGAAACCACCGGCCTGACCGGACGGTTATTACATCCGCAGGTTAACGGTGAAACGGTAAGCTGGCAGCAGGCGCTGAACACGGCGGGCGAGCGCCTGCGCAGCATCATCGCGCAATATGGCCCAACGTCGGTGGCTTTCTACGCCTCGGGGCAACTGCTGACGGAAGACTACTATGCGGCGAATAAATTGATGAAGGGATTCATCGGTGCGGCCAATATCGATACCAATTCGCGCCTGTGCATGTCGTCAGCCGTTACGGGCTACAAACGCGCGTTTGGCGCGGATGTGGTGCCATGCAGCTACGAAGATATAGAGCGCAGCGATCTGGTGATTCTGGTCGGCTCGAACGCGGCGTGGACGCATCCGGTGCTCTATCAGCGCCTGGTGCAGGCGCGAAAAGAGAACCCGTCCATGAAAGTGGTGGTGATTGATCCCCGGCGCACCGCCACCTGTGATATTGCGGATATGCACCTTGCCCTGACGCCCGGCAGCGATGGCGGGCTGTTTGTCGGGCTGCTGCACGCCATCGCGACAAGCGGCGAACATGACGTCGATTTTGATGATGCGCAGGCGGCGTTTGCCCGCGCCAGCCGCTGGCCTGTTGAGCGAGTCGCGCAATTTTGTGGTCTGGAACCCGCAGAAATCCGCCGGTTTTATGATGGTTTTCTGACCGCGCCGCGCGCAATCACTCTTTACACGATGGGGATTAACCAGTCCGCCAGCGGCAGTGATAAATGTAACGCGATCATTAACGTACACCTTGCCAGCGGTAAATACGGGCGGGAAGGCTGCGGGCCCTTTTCGCTGACCGGACAGCCAAATGCGATGGGAGGGCGTGAAGTCGGCGGGCTGGCGACACAGCTGGCGGCGCACATGAATTTTGAGCCACAGGATCTGTCGCGGGTTGCCCGTTTCTGGGGCACGGAGCGGCTGGCGCAGACGCCAGGGTTGATGGCGGTGGATCTGTTCGACGCTATCGCGCGCGGCGAGGTGAAGGCGGTGTGGATCATGGGCACGAATCCGGCGGTATCGCTGCCGGACACTCATGCCGTCTGTCAGGCGCTGTCTGCCTGCCCGTTGGTCATTGTCTCGGAGGTGGTGGCCGATACCGATACCAGTCGACTGGCGCATATCCGGTTTCCGGCGCTGGCCTGGGGGGAGAAAAACGGCACCGTCACCAACTCTGAACGGCGCATCTCGCGTCAGCGCGCATTTTTAACCGCCCCCGGCGAGGCCAGAGCAGACTGGTGGATTGTCGCGCAGATGGCGAAACAACTCGGCTTTGGCGAGGCATTCGCCTGGCAGGATGCGTGGGATGTCTTTCGGGAACACGCTGCGCTGTCGGGGTTTGAGAATGACGGCGACCGCGCGTTTGATATTGGCGCGCTGGCGGATCTGAACCGCGCGGCGTGGGATGAAATGGCGCCTGTCCGCTGGCCGGTCAGCCGCCACCACGGAGCGCTGGACCTGGCTCGCGGCTGGCATCGCAATAAGCGTCTGCGGCTGGTGCCCGTTGAACCGGAGGGCATGAGAACGCACTGTGACGCGCTCTATCCGCTTATTTTAAACAGTGGCCGCCTGCGCGATCAGTGGCACACCATGACCCGAACCGGAACGGTGGTTCGGCTTATGCAGCACATTAGCGAACCGATTGTTGAGGTTTCACCGTCCGATGCCGCCCGTTTTCACCTGGTGGATGGCGCATTTGGCCGTATCAGCTCTTCGCGCGGGGTAATGGTCGCCAGAGTGGTGATTCAGGGCGGCTTGCGGAAAGGGACGGCGTTTACGCCGATGCACTGGAATAATCGCTTTGCCCGTCAGGGAAGGGTCAATGCGCTGGTCGCGCCCGTCTGCGATCCTCAATCAGGGCAGCCGGAGAGTAAACAAACGGCGGTGCGCATCACGCCGTGGCAGCCGCGCTGGCAGGGGGAACTGTTCATCCGCGAGGAGATAACCTTTCCTCCTTTTGTTCACTGGTGGCGTAAAGCGGCGGAAGGCGTGGCGCGTTTCACCCTCGCAAGCGATCGTGACGATCGCGACTGGTTGCTGGCGATGTGCCGCGAACAGCGTTGGCAATTGCAGACCGCGCAGACGCCGCAGGGGCTGAATATTCTGGCCTGGCAGGCGGGACAATTAATGCTGGGGTTCTGGTCAGATGCGATAAAACCCGAAACAGACGATGCGGCGGTGATTGCCGCGTTCCGCCATCCACCGGAAAACGCCCCTGAACGGCATGGCCTGTTGAGTGGCAAACCAGGCGGCGGGATGCCCGACCAGGGGCGCATTATCTGTAGCTGCTTTAGCGTGGGGGAGTGTGCTATTCAGCAGGCTATCGCACAAGGGTGCGACTCCGTTCAGGCGCTGGGCAAAACATTACGCTGCGGCACCAACTGCGGCTCATGCGTACCGGAGCTGAAAGCGCTGCTGGCGCAAACGGCATCCGCCGGAAGCCTGGGATTCTCCTGAAAATGCGATAAAGGGCTGCAAAACGCGGATGGAAACGTTATGGTTTTAGTTAAGTGTGAGATTTCATTCGTTTAATGTAAAAGCAGCTGACAATTTGAGCCGTATTGTTTATCGCCCTCTTTCCCTTTGCATACTCTTGCTGCTGGCAGGCGGTACTGCCAGCGCGCAATCCTCGTTTATTCAACAGGCGGAAAATCCTTTCGATAACAACCAGGATGGTTTGCCTGATTTGGGCATGACGCCTGAGTCACACGAAGGTGAAAAACAGTTTGCTGAGATGGTGAAAGCCTTTGGCGAAGCGAGCATGACCGACAATGGGCTGGATACCGGCGAGCAGGCGCGTCAGTTTGCGTTTGGCCAGGTGCGGGACGCCGTGAGTGAACAGGTGAATCATCAACTGGAGTCCTGGCTTTCGCCCTGGGGGAATGCGAGTGTCGATCTCAGGATTGATAACGAAGGGAGCTTTACCGGCAGTCGTGGGGGCTGGTTTATTCCCTGGCAGGACAACACGCGGTATCTGACCTGGAGTCAACTCGGGCTGACTCAGCAGGACGATGGCCTGGTCAGTAATGTCGGCATCGGTCAACGCTGGGCGCGCGACGGCTGGCTGTTAGGGTACAACACTTTTTATGACAACCTGCTGGATGAGAATCTGCAACGGGCGGGATTTGGCGCGGAAGCGTGGGGCGAATACCTGCGATTATCCGCCAATTACTACCAGCCTTTCGCTTCCTGGCATGAACAGACCACCGCCTTAGAGCAGCGTATGGCGCGCGGCTACGATGTTACCGCGCAGATGCGTATGCCGTTTTATCAACACCTCAACACCAGCGTCAGCGTGGAACAGTATTTCGGCGAACGGGTGGATCTGTTTGACTCAGGCACGGGATACCATAATCCGGTAGCGGTAAAACTGGGGCTTAATTACACGCCGGTGCCGTTGGTGACGGTGACGGCGCAACATAAACAGGGCGAGAGCGGGGTGAGCCAGAATAATCTGGGGTTGAACCTGAACTACCGTTTTGGCGTGCCGCTGAACAAACAGCTGTCGGCCAGCGAGGTGGCGGAGAGTCAGTCGTTGCGCGGCAGTCGCTATGACAACCCGCAGCGCAATAATCTCCCGACGATGGAGTATCGTCAGCGTAAAACGCTCACTGTTTTTCTGGCGACGCCGCCGTGGGATCTCCAGCCTGGCGAGACGGTGCCGCTGAAGGTGCAGATTCGCAGTCGGCATGGCGTTCGTCATGTGACGTGGCAGGGCGATACGCAGGCGCTGAGCCTGACGGCAGGAGCGAAGGCGGACAGCGCAGAGGGCTGGACCATTATCATGCCGGCCTGGGACAGCAGCGAAGGGGCGACAAATCGCTGGCGGCTGTCGGTCGTTGTTGAAGATGAGCAGGGCCAGCGTGTCTCCTCCAATGAGATCACGCTATCACTGACTGAACCGTTTATGGCGATGCCCGATAACGATCCGCGCTGGAAGCTGCTCCCGGAGGAGTAATCAGAAGATGCGTTCCTGATGCACCCATACCGCCGCTTCGACGCGTGACTTCAGCTTCATCTTCTTCAGCATATGTTTCACATGCACTTTGACCGTACTCTCGGTGATATCCAGGCGGCGGGCGATCATTTTATTCGGCAGTCCCTGGGCGATCAGCTTCAGGATATCGCGTTCGCGCGGCGTCAGTTGGGTCACGTCGCGGTCAGAGGTCGCGCGGTTTGCCCGCAGGCTGGCGGCCAGAACCGGCGTTAACGCTTCGCTCAGCACCATTTCGCCAGCGGCCGCTTGCTGTAAGGCTTTCAGCAGATCTTCCGGCTCCATATCTTTTAACAGATAGCCGTCTGCGCCGCGCTTCAGCGCCGTCACCACGTCTTCTTCATGATTGGACACGCTGAATACCACGATACGGCCTGACAGTGATTTCTCACGCAGCTTATCCAGGGTTTCCAGACCGTTCATGCCCGGCATGTTCAGATCCAGCAGGATCAGATCGGGATCAAGAGACTCTGCCAGCTCAATACCCTGCTCGCCATTACTGGCTTCGCCGATCACGCTAATATCGGGCGCCATGCTGACAAGCTGTTTAACACCGGTCCGTAACATCGGATGATCGTCGATCAGCAGGATGGTAGCCGGTTCCTGATAACTCTTGGGTATCTCCTTGGACTTCTGTGAAGTTTGTTTCGGGAATAAAGGTGACAGCAACTTCCGTACCGCCCGTCTCACGACGGCGTACACGACAATCGCCACGCAGGCTCTGCGCGCGGTCACGCATAATAATCATGCCATAATGGTTACTGCGCTCGGCGTTTTCTGGTACGCCGCAGCCGTTGTCTTTTACTGTCAGTTTGACCTGATTGCCATTTTGCACCACGGCGACGGCCACCTCATCGGCATGGGAATGCTTGAGGGCGTTACTTAACGCTTCGCGGGCAATTTGCAACAGGTGGATAGCCTGATGCGACGGCACCCGTCGCGGCGGGAGCTGATAATCCAGCTTCACCGTAAAACCAAATCGGGCGCTATATTCCTGACAGCTCGCCTCCAGCGCAGGCCGCAGGCCGGGTTCGGTCAACTGTAACCGGAAGGTGGTCAACAGTTCACGTAGCTGTACCCAGGAGGTATTCAGTTCGTTGCGGATCTGGCTGAGCAACTCGCGGCTGCTTTCCGGCAACGTCGCGCCCTGCATTTGCAGACAGCTGACCTGCATCTTCATGCAGGAGAGCGATTGTGCAATAGAATCATGAAGTTCGCGGGCAATGGTGGCACGCTCTTCCATCACAATCAACTGTTGCTGGCGTTCCTGATTTCTGTCCAGCGCCAGCGTAGCGGTCAATTGCTCGACCAGCGTATCAATCATCTGCTGCTGATCGTGACTCAGATGGCGCCCGTGCGGCAGCGTCGCCAGCAGAATGCCGTATTGCGTATGGGCATCGGTAAGTCGCCATTTCAGCGTGGTGCCGCCGTTGATCGCGGGCAGCGCGCCGCGCGGGCAGAGGTGGCACCCTTTGTCATCACAACTGCTGTCGGACTGGCAGGTGAACTCCTGATGATTATCTTCATCTTCCAGGTCATAAACCCGCAGTTCAATATCGTGCAGCAGTGTCAGGTTTTGCAGGCCGTTCAGCACCGGGGAGAGGCGCTCGCACAGCGGCACCTGGGAATGCAGGCGGCGGTTGGCCTGCCACAGGAATGAGAGGATCTGGTTTTTATGCTCCAGCCCGGCCGTCTTTTCCTGCACGCGTTGTTCCAGCACGGCGTAACTTTCGGCCAGTTCTTCTGACATGTTGTTGAGCGCTGAGCCTAACATCGCCATCTCATTGCGCCCGCTGATATGCGCCCGCTGGGTGAAGTCGCGCTGGCTGACGGCTCGCGCCATCGAAAGCAGTTGTTTCCACGGTTGCAGCAAGCGCGCCCGTAGCCAGATGATCGTAAAGACGAACAGCAGCGCCATAAAGATGGCCATTAACCGATGCACCATCACCACGCGCTCAATGCGCAGCTCGGTCGTGTGATCAAAGGCGGTGACTAACCGATCCAGACCGGAGACAAAACGCATAACATCGCCGGCAACGGCGTTTCTGTCCTGCGCGCGTTGCAGCCCTGGCGCCAGTTCCGTATGCCAGTAGTCCTGTAGTGCGCGAAGCTGCTCTTGTTGCCCGTCGCGTTCCGCAGCGCGGGTCAGTTCAGGGCTGAACGCCGTCTGTTTCATCTCATCCAGCAGTTTTTGGTCGTGGGCGCTCAGCGGCACTGCTGCCAGCAGGCGATAGCTCTGCATACGCAGCGAACCGGCCTTGTTGATCGCATGGGCGCTGCCTTGTACGCCCTGAACCAGCCAGCCAGAGATAGCCATGCCCGCCACACCGATAGCGGTGGACAGGAGAACAATAAGCGCCAGTTGGTTGACCAGCGTGAGTGGAGAGAGACAACGTTTAAACATGTAGACTTCTTCCTTCAGGCTTCCTGCTCAGGAAACCTTAATGAATGATGATTCTGCCGGGATGCTCACCGAGGGGCGTTTCGACAGTGACGTTATTCTCAGCCATACCCTGGAGTATACCCATACCTATAACGAGTTACCTCTTAATTGCTGGTGGTGGGAGGGGATCGCGAAGCCGGGGGGTAGGGTTATACAGCACCGTGAAAAACCACATCTTTTTTGTCGACAAAGCCTACTCACTAAGGGGCATGATAATTTTTAGCCGCGAATAATGACGGCTTTTCCTTTGATTTATATCAACTTACCCCCGGCTGTAAACCCTAATGTGGCAGACATCGAATCGAGTAACAGAGGTGTCTATGAGTCACTCATCTGCCCCCGAAAGGGCATCTGGAGCTGTAATCACAGAATGGCGGCCGGAAGATCCCGCTTTCTGGGAACAGCGTGGTCATCGTGTTGCCAGCCGCAACCTGTGGATTTCCGTCCCCTGTTTGCTGCTGGCGTTTTGTGTATGGATGTTATTCAGCGCCGTCGCGGTGAATTTACCGAAGGTCGGTTTTAACTTCACCACCGATCAGCTGTTCATGCTGACCGCCTTGCCGTCTGTTTCTGGCGCATTACTGCGTGTGCCGTACTCCTTTATGGTTCCTCTGTTTGGCGGCCGCCGCTGGACGGCGTTCAGCACCGGGATTCTGGTCATTCCTTGCGTATGGTTAGGTTTTGCCGTGCAGGACACCTCTACGCCGTTTAGCACCTTTATTCTGATTTCTCTGCTGTGCGGTTTTGCCGGCGCGAACTTTGCTTCCAGCATGGCTAACATCAGCTTCTTCTTTCCAAAACAGAAACAGGGCGGCGCGCTGGGTCTGAACGGCGGTTTAGGCAACATGGGCGTGAGCGTTATGCAACTGGTCGCGCCGCTGGTGGTCTCGTTGTCTGTCTTTGCCGTATTTGGCAGTCACGGTGTGGAACAGCCGGACGGTTCGCAGCTGTATCTGGCGAACGCCGCCTGGATTTGGGTGCCGTTCCTGGCCATTTTCACCCTGGCCGCCTGGTTCGGTATGAATGAGCTGGCGACCTCGAAGGCTTCGCTGAAAGATCAGTTGCCGGTACTTAAACGTGGGCACCTGTGGATGATGAGCCTGCTGTATCTGGCGACGTTCGGTTCATTCATCGGCTTCTCCGCCGGGTTTGCGATGCTGTCTAAAACGCAGTTCCCGGAAGTACAGATCCTGCATTATGCCTTCTTCGGCCCGTTAATCGGCGCGCTGGCCCGTTCTGCGGGCGGGGCAATTTCCGACCGTCTGGGCGGAACGCGGGTGACGCTGGTTAACTTTGTGCTGATGGCGATTTTCAGCGCCTTACTGTTCCTGACCTTGCCTTCTAACGGCCAGGGCGGCAGCTTTATCGCCTTCTTCGTTGTCTTCCTGGCGCTGTTCCTGACTGCCGGGCTGGGCAGTGGGTCTACTTTCCAGATGATCTCCGTTATTTTCCGTAAGCTGACGATGGACAGGGTTAAAGCGGAAGGGGGTTCTGAAGAGAAAGCGCTGCGTGAAGCCGCGACCGATACCGCAGCCGCATTGGGCTTTATCTCTGCGATTGGCGCAATCGGCGGTTTCTTTATTCCGAAAGCATTCGGGACATCTCTGGCATTAACCGGCTCACCGGTCGATGCGATGAAAGTGTTCCTGATTTTCTATATTGCCTGCGTAGTCATCACCTGGGCGGTATACGGACGTCATTCTAAAAAATAAAAAAGTAATTGTTTGATTATCCATTGCGCGGCGTTAGACCGCGCTTTTTTTTGCCTGTTTTTAGTTACAACATACTTATTTATAAATAAACAGCGCCAGTTTGTCAGAACAGCGTTCATTTATGCCTTGCAGGGGGCATACCCCTTAATACCCACTTATAAAGAATTTAACATTTACATAATGGATGAATTTAAAAATATTCATATTAATCAGTATGTTGAATGAATAAAAATCATCCTCCTTAAGGGGTATGTCAAAAAACACCCCCGATTTTCATCCCCGTCTGCCTTGATCGTTATCAATTCTGACGCCCTTTCAGAGCGTTACCTTCACAGCCAATCCAGCAATGTCGATTTATCAGAGAGCCGTCAGGCTCCAAACAGGAGAAACCCGATGAGTAAATTCCTGGACCGGTTTCGCTACTTCAAACAGAAGGGCGAAACCTTTGCCGATGGGCACGGCCAGCTTCTCGAAACAAACCGGGACTGGGAGGATGGATACCGCCAACGTTGGCAGCATGACAAAGTCGTGCGTTCAACCCACGGGGTAAACTGTACCGGCTCTTGCAGCTGGAAAATTTATGTGAAAAACGGTCTGGTCACCTGGGAAACCCAGCAGACAGACTACCCGCGCACCCGCCCGGATATGCCGAACCATGAACCTCGCGGCTGCCCGCGCGGTGCGAGCTACTCCTGGTATCTCTACAGCGCAAACCGCCTGAAATATCCGCTGATGCGTAAGCGCCTGATGAAAATGTGGCGTGATGCGAAAAAACTGCACAGCGATCCGGTAGAAGCCTGGGCTTCCATCATCGAAGACGCCGATAAAGCAAAAAGCTTCAAACAAGCGCGTGGTCGTGGTGGCTTCGTTCGTTCTTCCTGGCAGGAAGTGAACGAACTGATTGCGGCATCCAACGTTTATACCATTAAAAATTACGGTCCCGATCGCGTGGCGGGCTTCTCGCCGATTCCGGCAATGTCGATGGTCTCTTACGCATCCGGTGCTCGTTACCTGTCTCTGATCGGCGGGACTTGCCTGAGCTTCTACGACTGGTACTGCGACCTGCCGCCTGCGTCTCCGCAGACCTGGGGCGAGCAGACGGACGTACCGGAATCCGCTGACTGGTACAACTCCAGCTACATCATCGCCTGGGGCTCTAACGTTCCGCAGACCCGTACCCCGGATGCCCACTTCTTTACTGAAGTGCGTTACAAAGGCACCAAAACGGTTGCCGTTACGCCTGACTACGCTGAAATCGCCAAGCTGTGCGACCTGTGGCTGGCGCCGAAGCAGGGGACTGACGCCGCGATGGCGCTGGCGATGGGCCACGTTATGCTGCGTGAATTCCACCTTGATAACCCGAGCCAGTATTTCACCGATTACGTCCGTCGCTATACCGACATGCCGATGCTGGTGATGCTTGAAGAACGCGACGGTTACTATGCCGCTGGCCGTATGCTGCGCGCCGCCGATCTTATTGACGCGCTGGGTCAGGAAAACAACCCGGAATGGAAAACCGTTGCCATCAACACCCGCGGCGATATGGTTGCGCCGAACGGTTCTATTGGCTTCCGTTGGGGTGAGAAAGGCAAATGGAACCTCGAACAGCGTGACGGTACGTCAGGCGAAGAAACCGAACTGCAACTCAGCCTGCTGGGTAGCCAGGACGATATCGCAGAAGTGGGCTTCCCGTACTTTGGTGGTGAAGGCACTGAACACTTCAACAAAGTCGAGTTGCAAAACGTTCTGCTGCACAAGCTACCGGTGAAACGCCTGCAACTGGCAGACGGAACCACCGCGCTGGTGACTACCGTTTACGATCTGACGATGGCGAACTATGGCCTGGAACGCGGTCTGAACGACGAAAACTGCGCAACCAGCTACGACGACATTAAAGCCTATACTCCGGCGTGGGCAGAGCAGATAACCGGCGTACCGCGTGCGCAAATCACTCGTATCGCTCGTGAATTTGCGGATAACGCCGATAAGACGCATGGTCGTTCAATGATCATCGTCGGCGCCGGTCTGAACCACTGGTATCACCTCGATATGAACTATCGTGGGCTTATCAACATGCTGGTGTTCTGCGGCTGTATCGGTCAGAGCGGCGGCGGCTGGGCGCACTATGTCGGCCAGGAAAAACTGCGTCCGCAGACCGGCTGGCAGCCGCTGGCGTTTGCTCTTGACTGGCAGCGTCCGGCGCGTCACATGAACAGCACCTCCTATTTCTATAACCACTCCAGCCAGTGGCGCTACGAGACGGTTACCGCGCAGGAACTGCTGTCGCCGATGGCGGATAAATCCCGCTACAGCGGCCATCTGATCGACTTCAACGTGCGTGCTGAACGCATGGGCTGGTTGCCGTCTGCGCCGCAGTTGGGCACCAACCCGCTGTACATCGCGCGTGAGGCGGAAAAAGCCGGGATGACGGCGGTGGATTACACCGTGAAATCGCTGAAAGAAGGCTCGATTCGTTTTGCGGCGGAGCAGCCGGAAAACGGGAAAAACCACCCGCGTAACCTGTTTATCTGGCGCTCGAACCTGCTGGGTTCATCCGGTAAAGGGCATGAGTACATGCTGAAGTATCTGCTGGGTACGGAAAACGGTATTCAGGGCAAAGATCTGGGTATGCAGGGCGGCGTGAAGCCGGAAGAAGTGGAATGGCAGGATAACGGTCTTGACGGCAAGCTGGACCTGGTGGTGACGCTGGACTTCCGTCTGTCGAGCACCTGCCTGTACTCCGACATCGTACTGCCGACCGCCACCTGGTATGAAAAAGACGACATGAATACCTCGGATATGCATCCGTTTATTCACCCGTTGTCTGCCGCCGTTGACCCGGCCTGGGACTCGAAAAGCGACTGGGAAATCTATAAAGGCATCGCGAAGAAATTCTCTGAAGTCTGCGTGGGACACCTTGGCAAAGAAACCGATGTGGTGACGCTGCCGATTCAGCACGACTCCGCTGCCGAACTGGCGCAACCGCTGGACGTGAAAGACTGGAAAAAAGGCGAATGCGACCTGATCCCAGGTAAAACCGCGCCGCACATCATTCCGGTGGAACGCGACTACCCGGCGACGTATGAGCGTTTTACCTCTATCGGCCCGCTGATGGAGAAAATCGGCAACGGTGGCAAGGGTATCGCCTGGAACACTCAGAGCGAAATGGATTTGCTGCGCAAGCTCAATTACACCAAAGCTGAAGGCCCGGCAAAAGGCCAGCCGATGCTGAATACCGCGATTGATGCCGCCGAGATGATCCTCACGCTGGCGCCGGAAACTAACGGCCACGTAGCGGTGAAAGCCTGGGCGGCACTGAGTGAGTTCACCGGTCGTGACCATACGCATCTGGCGACCAATAAAGAAGAAGAGAAAATCCGCTTCCGCGATATTCAGGCGCAGCCGCGTAAGATTATCTCCAGCCCGACCTGGTCTGGCCTGGAAGATGAACACGTCTCTTACAACGCCGGTTATACCAACGTTCACGAGCTGATTCCGTGGCGTACGCTGTCTGGCCGCCAGTCTTTGTATCAGGATCATCAGTGGATGCGTGACTTTGGCGAAAGCCTGCTGGTTTACCGTCCGCCAATCGACACGCGTTCAGTGAAAGCGGTGATGGGTGAAAAATCTAACGGCAACCCGGAAAAAGCGCTCAACTTCCTGACGCCGCACCAGAAGTGGGGTATCCACTCTACCTACAGCGACAACCTGCTGATGCTGACGTTGTCGCGCGGTGGGCCGATTGTCTGGATGAGCGAAACCGATGCTAAAGATCTGGGTATTGAAGATAACGACTGGATCGAGGTCTTTAACAGCAACGGTGCGCTGACGGCACGCGCGGTGGTAAGCCAGCGTGTTCCGGCCGGGATGACCATGATGTACCACGCGCAGGAACGTATCGTTAACCTGCCGGGTTCAGAAATTACCCAACAGCGCGGCGGTATTCACAACTCTGTAACCCGTATCACGCCGAAGCCGACCCACATGATCGGCGGCTATGCGCAGCTGGCCTACGGCTTTAACTATTACGGTACGGTCGGTTCAAACCGCGATGAGTTTGTTGTGGTGCGTAAGATGAAGAACATTAACTGGTTGGATGGCGAAGGCAATGACCAGGTACAGGAGAGCGTAAAATGAAAATTCGTTCACAAGTCGGCATGGTGCTGAATCTCGATAAATGCATCGGCTGCCACACCTGTTCAGTGACCTGTAAAAACGTCTGGACCAGCCGTGAAGGTATGGAATACGCCTGGTTCAATAACGTGGAAAGTAAGCCTGGCGTCGGTTTCCCGAACGACTGGGAAAATCAGGAAAAATGGAAAGGCGGCTGGGTCCGTAAAATTAACGGCAAACTGCAACCTCGCATGGGCAACCGCGCGATGCTGCTGGGTAAAATCTTCGCTAACCCGCATCTGCCGGGCATTGATGATTACTACGAGCCGTTTGATTACGACTACCAGAACCTGCATACCGCGCCGGAAAGCAAGCATCAGCCGATTG
The DNA here is from genome assembly GCF_030333655.1 of Citrobacter sp. CK180. Classification (NCBI taxonomy): domain Bacteria; kingdom Pseudomonadati; phylum Pseudomonadota; class Gammaproteobacteria; order Enterobacterales; family Enterobacteriaceae; genus Citrobacter; species Citrobacter sp. CK180. Next base: position 178,851 of record NZ_JAOWFM010000054.1, read on the forward strand.
CGCGCCCGCGCTCGCTGATCACCGGTCAGCGGATGAACAAAATCACCAGCGGTCCGAACTGGGAAGAAATTCTGGGTGGCGAATTTGAAAAACGCGCCAAAGACCAGAACTTCGAAAATATGCAGAAGGCGATGTACGGCCAGTTCGAAAACACCTTCATGATGTATCTGCCGCGTCTGTGCGAGCACTGCCTCAACCCGGCGTGCGTGGCGACCTGCCCGAGCGGCGCCATCTACAAGCGTGAAGAGGACGGCATCGTCCTGATTGATCAGGACAAATGCCGCGGTTGGCGTATGTGCATCACCGGTTGCCCGTACAAGAAGATCTACTTCAACTGGAAGAGCGGGAAGTCCGAGAAGTGTATTTTCTGCTATCCGCGTATTGAAGCGGGTCAACCGACCGTATGTTCCGAAACCTGCGTGGGTCGTATCCGTTACCTTGGCGTGCTGCTGTATGACGCCGATGCGATTGAAAGCGCAGCCAGCACCGAGAACGAGAAAGATCTGTATCAGCACCAACTGGATGTGTTCCTCGATCCGAACGATCCGGCGGTCATTGAACAAGCGCTGAAAGACGGCGTTCCGCAGAGCGTTATCGATGCGGCGCAGCAGTCCCCGGTTTACAAAATGGCGATGGACTGGAAGCTGGCGCTGCCGCTGCACCCGGAATACCGTACGCTGCCGATGGTCTGGTACGTGCCGCCGCTGTCACCGATTCAGTCTGCGGCGGATGCAGGTGAACTGGGCAGCAACGGCATCCTGCCGGACGTGGAAAGCCTGCGTATCCCGGTTCAGTACCTGGCGAACCTGCTGACCGCAGGCGATACCCAGCCGGTACTGCTGGCGCTGAAACGTATGCTGGCGATGCGTCACTACAAACGTGCGGAAACCGTTGACGGTAAACTGGATACCCGCGCGCTGGAAGAGGTGGGTCTGAGCGAAGCGCAGGCGCAGGAAATGTACCGTTACCTGGCAATTGCGAACTATGAAGACCGTTTCGTTATCCCGAGCAGCCATCGTGAGCTGGCGCGTGAGGCGTTCCCGGAGAAAAGTGGTTGCGGCTTTACGTTCGGCGATGGTTGCCACGGTTCAGATACCAAATTCAACCTGTTCAACAGCCGCCGCATTGATGCCATCGATGTGAGCAGCAAAACGGAGCCGCACCAATGATTGAACTCGTCATTGTTTCGCGTCTGCTCGAGTACCCGGATGCTGCCTTATGGCAGCATCAACAGGAACTTTTCGATGCACTCGCGTCATCCGAAAACCTGGATAAAGAAGATGCCCAGAGTCTGGCGGTTTTCCTGCGCGATCTCACTGCGCAGGAGATGCTGGATGTACAGGCAAGCTACAGCGAACTGTTTGATCGCGGTCGCGCCACGTCGCTGTTGCTGTTTGAGCATGTTCATGGCGAATCCCGCGATCGCGGCCAGGCAATGGTCGATTTGATGGCACAGTACGAGCAGCACGGCCTGCAACTCGACAGTCGTGAGTTGCCTGACCATCTGCCGCTGTATCTGGAGTATCTGGCGCAGTTGCCGAAAAACGACGCGCTTGGCGGCTTGCAGGACATCGCGCCGATTCTGGCGTTGCTGGGCGCACGTCTGCAACAGCGGGAAAGTCGCTATGCGGTGCTGTTCGATCTGCTGCTGAAGCTGGCTAATACCGTTATCGACAGCGACAAAGTGGCAGAGAAAATTGCGGATGAAGTCCGTGACGATACCCCGCAAGCACTGGATGCCGTCTGGGAAGAAGAACAGGTGAAATTCTTTGCTGAGCAGGGTTGCGGCGAGTCGGAGATTTCCGCTCACCAGCGTCGTTTTGCCGGGGCTGTCGCTCCGCAATATTTGAATATCACCACCGGAGGACAGCAATAATGCACTTCCTGAATATGTTCTTCTTTGATATCTATCCGTACATTGCCGGGTCAGTGTTCCTGATTGGCAGCTGGCTGCGCTATGACTACGGTCAGTACACCTGGCGTGCGGCTTCCAGCCAGATGCTGGATCGCAAAGGGATGAACCTGGCTTCGAACCTGTTCCACTTCGGTATTCTGGGGATCTTCGCGGGTCACTTCCTGGGGATGCTGACGCCGCACTGGATGTACGAAGCGTTCCTGCCGATTGAAGTGAAGCAGAAAATGGCGATGATTGCAGGCGGCGCCTGTGGCGTGATGACGCTGGTCGGTGGCGTACTGCTGCTCAAACGCCGTCTGTTCAGCCCACGCGTGCGTGCAACGACCACGGGAGCGGATATTTTGATCCTTTCTCTGCTGGTGATTCAGTGCGCGCTGGGACTGCTGACTATTCCGTTCTCTGCGCAACACATGGACGGTAGCGAAATGATGAAACTGGTGGGGTGGGCGCAATCTGTAGTGACGTTCCACGGCGGCGCGTCTGAGCATTTAGAGGGCGTAGCGTTCATTTTCCGCCTGCACCTGGTGCTGGGGATGACGTTGTTCCTGCTGTTCCCGTTCTCGCGCCTGGTTCACATCTGGAGCGCGCCGGTCGAGTACCTGACGCGTAAATACCAGGTCGTGCGTGCCCGTCGCTGATACAGCTTTGCGTGCGGCTAAACCCTGCTTCGGCAGGGTTTTTTTATGCCTGTCTGCCGGATGGCGGCTGCGCCTTATCCGGCCTACGATCGGACATAACATGTGGTTATGTGATCATGTAGGCCCGGTAAACGGAGTGCCACCGGGCAAAATATGGAGCACAGGAATTTAATTTGGCTGGGGTGCAACAGATAAGTAATGGTGGTGGGGGAAGGATGACTCGGCGCGTTGCTAAACCCTGCTTCGGCAGGTTTTTTTATGCCTGTTTGCCGGATGGCGGCTGCGCCTTATCCGGCCTACGATCGGACATAACATGTGGTTATGTGATCATGTAGGCCCGGTAAACGGAGTGCCACCGGGCAAAATATGGAACACAGGAATTTAATTTGGCTGGGGTGCAACAGATAAATAATGGTGGTGGGGGAAGGATTACTCGGCGCGTTGCGCCTCGCCCTTCGGGTCGTTGCCTTCGGCAACGCTTTCTCGCTTCCGCTCGAATCGAACCTTAGTCGAAGTTTCTCATCCTTCCCCGTGAGGGCAGAATATGGGGCAAGGTTATTAAAAGTAGTTTGTGTGCTTTCAGGAAGTAATGGTGGTGGGGGAAGGATTCGAACCTTCGAAGTCGATGACGGCAGATTTACAGTCTGCTCCCTTTGGCCACTCGGGAACCCCACCAGGGGTAATTCAAATTGTAGAGGTCTTGCGAAGAGATGGTGGTGGGGGAAGGATTCGAACCTTCGAAGTCGATGACGGCAGATTTACAGTCTGCTCCCTTTGGCCGCTCGGGAACCCCACCACGGGGTAATGCTTTGTACTGGCCTGCTTCCTGTCGGGAAGCGGGGCGCATCATATCAAATGACACGCCGCTGTAAAGCATTCCTTTGCTTAAAATGAACTGTTTGCGTACTTTTCATCCGTAACGGAGTAAAGCTAATCAATTCATATCGTTGACGATTACAGAATGATGGTGCGATTCCCGTAAACAAACACACGCTGGGCCAGCACCTTATACAATGCGCGGCTTAACACATTCTTTTCAACATCACGCCCTGCTCGCATCATATCCTCAGCCGTATAGGTGTGATCGACATGAATTACGTCCTGCATAATGATCGGGCCTTCGTCCAGATTATCGTTCACGTAGTGCGCGGTAGCGCCGATAATTTTCACGCCACGCTCATAAGCCTGATGGTAAGGTCGTGCGCCAATAAAAGCCGGCAGGAACGAATGGTGAATATTGATAATCTTATTCGGGAAGCGGGAAACGAATTCCGGCGTCAGGACGCGCATATACTTAGCCAGCACGACATAATCAGGCTGGTGCGCATCAATGGCGTCCGCCATCTGTTTATCGTGCTCGTCGCGCGTTAACCCTTCGTGGCTGACCAGCTCGAAAGGAATATCAAAACGTTCAACCAGAGGTCGCAGGGTTTCGTGGTTGCCGATTACGGCGGAAATCTCAACGTCGAGCCCGCCATAGTTGGCTTTCATTAACAGATCGCCCAGACAATGCGCTTCTTTGGTGACCAGAATGACGATGCGGCGACGCCCGGCAGGATTCAACTCGCGCACCGAACCTTCCGGTAATGCGCTGTCGAGATCGGCAAGCAGCGTGACATCATTAAAAATGCCTTCCAGCTCTGTGCGCATAAAGAAGCGCCCGGTCCGGTGGTCAACAAATTCGTTGTTTTGCACGATATTGAGTTCGTGCTTGTAGCAGATATTTGTAATACGCGCGATGAGGCCCTTCTGATCGGGGCAGATAGTACGCAGAACTTTTCGTTGTAGTGAGTGCATTACCGGGTAAATCCTGTTTAATGTGTTTGCTGTATCAGCACTGTCAGGCGTTTTAGCCGCAGCACTTTTTAAATTTTTTGCCGGACCCGCAGGGGCAGGGATCGTTTCGACCAAACTGGGGGCGCGTACCGTCAATATAGTACCACTGACCGTTTTCTTTTAAGAAACGCGAACGTTCAATAATCGCGCCGGGTGTTCCCTGTTCGATAAAACGGGCCACAAAACTGACATACCCTGTGTTTTCCGCGTCTGACCCGCTCTCTTCAAAAATGGTCAACCCAAGCCACTCAGTATGGGCGAACCCCGCGACAATATCGTCCCGAAAGGCGGTTGCACCACATGCGGGATGCCAGGTTCTAATCAGGTAATTTGCGTCTTTCATCACAAAAGCGCAGTAGCGAGAACGCATGAGATGTGACGGATCGGGTGCAACTCGCTCACCGGACACAATAGGGCCGCAACATAGGCTATACTCGACAGCGCTACCGCAGGGACAAAGCTGAGACACAATCATCTCCCTGGATAAAAAAAACGGCGTACAAACGCCAGGGTAGCGCTATGTTAACCGAGTGGTGACGATGTTGCTACGTCTGGAAGCCAGGGGAAGTTTTTACGTACGATGAGAAAAATTAAAATAGGGCTGGCGCTAGGTTCCGGCGCCGCAAGAGGATGGTCGCATATTGGTGTCATCAAAGCCCTGAAACACATGGGCATTGATATCGATATCGTGGCGGGATGTTCAATTGGTTCGCTGGTTGGCGCCGCATACGCCTGCAATAAACTGCCCGCGCTTGAACAGTGGGTGTGTTCGTTCAGTTACTGGGATGTCCTGCGCCTGATGGATCTCTCCTGGCGCAGAGGAGGGTTGCTGCGCGGCGAGCGCGTCTTCAATCAGTACCGGAACGTTATGCCGGTACTGGATTTTGAACAATGCACCCGACGTTTTGGTACGGTGGCGACCAACCTGAGTACAGGGCGAGAATTGTGGTTTACCGAAGGCGACCTGCACCTTGCGGTTCGCGCGTCTTGCAGTATGCCAGGCCTGATGTCTCCGGTGGCGCATAACGGCTACTGGCTGGTGGATGGCGCCGTCGTTAACCCTGTTCCCGTTTCTCTGACGCGTGCGATGGGCGCCGATATTGTTATTGCGGTCGATCTTCAGCACGATGCGCACCTTATGCAGCAAGATCTTCTGTCTTTGAATGTCAGCAATGATAACGATGAGAGTGATGATTCGCTCTCCTGGCATGCGCGTTTGAAAGAGCGCCTCAGCAGCATGACTTCACGCCGTGCGGTCACCGCGCCAACGGCGATGGAGATTATGACAACGTCCATTCAGGTGCTGGAAAACCGCCTTAAACGCAACCGAATGGCAGGCGACCCGCCGGATATTCTGATTCAACCGTTCTGTCCGCAAATATCCACGTTGGACTTCCACCGTGCCAGTGCCGCTATTGCTGCGGGACAACTGGCGGTAGAGAAAAAGATGGACGAACTTTTGCCTTTGGTGCGTACCGACGTTTAACGCATCTTTTATACACACTTAAGCAAATTCTGACAGGCGCGAGCGGCAATAGCATGCCACTATTTACTAAAGCCAGTCAGGGGAGAAAACATGACGCAGCCATTGGTCGGAAAACAGATTCTTATTGTGGAGGACGAGCCTGTATTTCGCTCGCTTCTGGATTCGTGGTTTTCCTCTTTGGGAGCGACAACGGCACTGGCGGGCGATGGTCTTGACGCCCTGGAGTTACTGGGAAGTTTTACGCCTGATCTGATGATCTGCGATCTTGCGATGCCAAGGATGAACGGTCTCAAACTGGTAGAGCATTTACGTAATCGGGGCGATCAGACCCCCATTCTGGTTATCTCGGCGACAGAAAATATGGCAGATATCGCCAAAGCGCTGCGACTGGGCGTTGAGGACGTCCTGCTAAAGCCAGTGAAAGATCTCAATCGTCTGCGGGAAACCGTCTTCGCCTGCCTCTATCCCAATATGTTTAACTCTCGGGTTGAAGAAGAAGAACGCCTGTTTCGGGACTGGGATGCGATGGTTGATAACCCGGTGGCGGCAGCAAAGCTGTTGCAGGAGTTGCAACCTCCGGTTCAGCAGGTTATTTCGCATTGCCGAATCAATTACCGCCAACTTGTTGCGGCAGACAAACCCGGTCTGGTGCTGGATATTGCGCCGCTGTCTGATAACGATCTCGCTTTTTATTGCCTCGACGTAACGCGGGCAGGGGATAATGGCGTACTGGCCGCGTTATTACTGCGGGCGCTATTTAATGGCTTATTGCAGGAACAGCTCGCTCATCAGAATCAGCGTTTGCCGGAACTGGGGGCGTTATTGAAACAGGTCAATCATCTGCTTCGGCAGGCGAATTTGCCGGGACAGTTTCCGCTATTAGTGGGTTATTACCACAGCGGTCTTAAAAATTTGATACTGGTTTCAGCAGGCCTGAATGCGACGTTAAATACCGGTTCTCACCAGGTACAGATCAGTAATGGCGTTCCGCTGGGCACATTGGGCAATACCTACCTGAACCAATTAAGCCAACGCTGCGAGTCATGGCAGTGCCAAATTTGGGGCGCGGGCGGGCGTTTGCGTCTTATGTTGTCTGCGGAATGAGCAAATGAAAAGGCAAAGTGAAATTGATTTACCCGCCTTTCTCTGTGGGTGCTACTATCAGCGCCAGATTATACGTATTTGTCTTAATTATACTAACACGCGTCCTTTTCGGAACTGAGGCTTGTACCAGTGCTGATATACTCGGATGCGATACAGATTGATGAACACGTTCAATACATGAACAGTCCAGGAGATTTTTAAATGGCTGCCCTAAATTCGAAAGTCAAAAAAGCCGTTATCCCGGTCGCGGGATTAGGAACCAGGATGTTACCGGCGACGAAAGCGATCCCGAAAGAGATGCTGCCGCTGGTTGATAAGCCATTAATTCAGTATGTCGTGAATGAATGTATTGCTGCGGGCATCACTGAAATTGTGCTGGTGACGCACTCTTCCAAAAACTCGATCGAAAACCATTTCGATACCAGTTTCGAACTGGAAGCCATGCTGGAAAAACGTGTTAAGCGTCAGCTGCTGGAAGAGGTGCAATCTATTTGCCCTCCGCACGTAACGATTATGCAGGTGCGTCAGGGACTGGCGAAAGGCCTGGGTCATGCCGTATTGTGCGCGCATCCTGTTGTTGGTAATGAGCCCGTCGCGGTGATTCTGCCGGACGTTATTCTGGATGAATACGAATCCGATCTGTCTCAGGATAACCTTGCTGAAATGATTCGTCGTTTTGACGAAACCGGCTGTAGCCAGATTATGGTTGAGCCTGTTGAAGATGTTACCGCATACGGCGTTGTTGATTGCAAAGGCGCGGCGCTGGCACCGGGCGAAAGCGTGCCGATGGTTGGCGTTGTAGAGAAGCCGAAAGCGGATGTCGCGCCGTCTAATCTCGCGGTAGTTGGCCGTTATGTCCTGAGCGCGGACATCTGGCCTCTGCTGGCGAAAACCCCTCCGGGAGCGGGCGACGAAATTCAGCTGACCGACGCGATTGATATGCTGATCGAAAAAGAAACGGTCGAAGCCTACCATATGAAGGGCAAAAGCCACGACTGCGGTAATAAATTAGGTTACATGCAGGCGTTCGTTGAATATGGCATCCGTCATAATTCTCTGGGCGCTGAATTTAAAGCATGGCTTGAAGACGAGCTGGGTATTAAGAAGTAAGCGGTATAATCTGAAAGGCGCGGCGCTGTTAAAGCGCCGTTTTTTTTTGCCCTGAACAGACGAGGTATGAGGGAAGGGCAAAAAAAATCCCGCCGCTGGCGGGATTTTAAGCAAACATATTCCGAATTATCCCTTGATCAGGAAATCGTCCAGTTGTTTACCTTGTTCTTCCATCGCTTTTTTGATCACTGCCGGTGTACGACCCTGGCCAGTCCAGGTTTTCGTTTCACCGTTTTCATCAACGTAGCTATATTTAGCCGGACGAGCAGCGCGTTTAGCTTTAGTGCCAGATTTAACGGCAGCCATGCTATTCAGCAGTTCGTTCGGATCAATACCGTCGGCAATCAGCATTTCACGATATTGTTGCAGTTTACGGGTACGCTCTTCAACTTCAGCTGCGGCGGCGCTTTCTTCTTCGCGACGCTCGTTAACAACAACTTCTAATTTTTCCAGCATTTCTTCAAGCGTTTCCAGGGTACATTCTCTTGCCTGTGCACGAAGAGTACGGATGTTGTTCAGAATTTTAAGTGCTTCGCTCATTGTAGTAATCTCAAACTTATATTGGGGGTGGTTTGTTGAGCTAATAATAGAGCGATAAATTCAGATGTGCAATAGCCTGGAATGTAAGGAATTCAAAATTGCTCTTTATTAAGTACAGATATTAATTATCCCATCTTAAATTTTTCTTGAAGAACCGCACAAAAAAGAGCTTATTGGCAACGAGGTTACTCATGGCATAACGTTAAAATTCCAGGATTTTAGTCACATTTTATCAGGGTGGAATAGGCTGTCATTGCAGTAATTTCAACCTTTTGTATTAGTTTCCCTTACGGGAAAGTCCTAATACGTTGCCACATTTATGAGGAAGCGTAACAATAAGTATGAGCGCCCGGTTATGCGATGAGATGATAAGCAGCATTGATGAATATCTTAGGCACAATTTGTGAAGGAATGTGTATAACCGAACGATGTTTGCTCAATTCTTTATACTGGAGGCGTGACGAGGCGCCCCCGACATGCCGGTAAATTATGATACAATCCCGCCCAATCTTTATTTCAGCCAGGTGAGGGCCTGCTGCCAATGGCACAGCTATATTTCTACTATTCGGCAATGAATGCGGGTAAGTCGACTGCATTGCTGCAATCTTCATACAATTATCAGGAACGCGGGATGCGTACCGTTGTATATACAGCGGAAATTGATGACCGCTTCGGCGCCGGTAAAGTCAGTTCGCGTATCGGTCTCTCCTCGCCAGCAAAATTGTTTAACCAAAATTCATCGTTGTTTGAAGAGATTCGCACCGAGAATGCGCAACAGACAATACATTGCGTTCTGGTTGATGAGTGTCAGTTTTTGACTCGCCAGCAGGTGTACGAATTATCTGAGGTTGTTGACCAACTGGATATTCCGGTGTTGTGTTACGGGTTGCGTACTGATTTTCGTGGCGAGTTATTTGGCGGCAGCCAATACTTACTCGCGTGGTCAGATAAACTCGTCGAATTAAAGACAATCTGTTTTTGTGGCCGTAAGGCAAGCATGGTATTGCGTCTTGATCAGGCTGGCAGACCTTATAATGAAGGGGAGCAGGTTGTGATTGGTGGGAACGAGCGTTATGTCTCTGTATGCCGCAAGCATTACAAAGAAGCCCTTGCCGAAGGCTCCCTGACGTCGATTCAGGAGAAACACCGCCACGCGTGATTGCACGCGTTCTGTAGGCCGGATAAGGCACTTGTGCCGCCATCCGGCGACCCCTACAACATTACGCAGAACCTGTAGGCCTGATAAGGCGCTTGTGCCGCCATCAGGCAAAAAAAAAAGCCCCCGAAGACGGGGGCTTTTTCAGAATGTCGCCTGGGCTAACGAATTAAGCAGATTTCTTCGCTTTCTTGTCAGCTTTCGGTGCGGCAGCTTCTTTCTTCGCAGCAACTTCACCTTCAGTGAATTCACGGCCGTAGTAGGTATCCAGCAGAATCTGTTTCAGCTCGGAGATCAGCGGGTAACGCGGGTTAGCGCCGGTGCACTGGTCATCGAATGCATCTTCAGACAGCTTGTCTACATGAGCCAGGAAGTCAGCTTCCTGCACGCCAGCTTCACGGATAGACTTAGGAATACCCAGTTCCGCTTTCACACTTTCCAGCCATGCCAGCAGTTTCTCGATCTTAGCGGCAGTACGGTCGCCCGGTGCGCTCAGACCCAGATGGTCGGCGATTTCTGCATAGCGACGGCGAGCCTGCGGACGGTCATACTGGCTGAACGCAGTCTGCTTGGTCGGGTTGTCGTTCGCGTTGTAACGGATAACGTTACAAATCAGCAGGGCGTTTGCCAGACCGTGCGGAATGTGGAACTGAGAACCCAGTTTATGCGCCATAGAGTGGCACACACCCAGGAAGGCGTTCGCAAACGCGATACCGGCGATAGTCGCTGCACTGTGAACGCGTTCACGCGCTACCGGGTTTTTAGACCCTTCGTGGTAGGACGCTGGCAGGTTTTCTTTCAGCAGTTTCAGCGCCTGCAAAGCCTGACCGTCAGAGAACTCAGATGCCAGTACGGAAACGTAGGCTTCCAGAGCGTGAGTGACCGCATCCAGACCACCGAAAGCACACAGAGACTTCGGCATGTCCATAACCAGGTTCGCATCGACAATCGCCATATCCGGCGTCAGCGCATAGTCTGCCAGCGGATATTTCTGACCGGTCGCATCGTCGGTAACAACAGCAAACGGCGTTACTTCAGAACCAGTACCGGAAGTGGTAGTGATTGCGACCATTTTCGCTTTCACGCCCATTTTCGGGAACTTGTAGATACGTTTACGGATGTCCATAAAGCGCAGCGCCAGTTCTTCGAAGTGGGTTTCAGGATGTTCGTACATGACCCACATGATTTTCGCCGCATCCATCGGGGAGCCGCCGCCCAGCGCGATGATCACGTCTGGTTTGAAGGAGTTCGCCAGCTCTGCGCCTTTACGAACGATAGTCAGCGTCGGGTCAGCTTCAACTTCAAAGAAGACTTCAGTTTCAACGCCAGCCGCTTTCAGCACGGAGGTGATCTGGTCAGCATAGCCATTGTTGAACAGGAAACGGTCGGTCACGATGAGCGCACGTTTGTGGCCATCAGTAATCACTTCATCCAGCGCGATTGGCAGAGAGCCACGGCGGAAGTAGATAGATTTCGGAAGTTTGTGCCACAACATGTTTTCAGCTCGCTTAGCAACGGTTTTCTTGTTGATCAGGTGTTTCGGACCAACGTTTTCAGAGATGGAGTTACCACCCCAGGAACCACAACCCAGAGTCAGGGAAGGTGCGAGTTTGAAGTTATACAGGTCGCCGATACCACCCTGAGAAGCCGGGGTGTTAATCAGGATACGCGCGGTTTTCATCATCTGACCGAAGTAAGCAACGCGTTCTGGCTGGTTGTCCTGGTCGGTGTACAGGCAGGAGGTATGACCGATACCGCCCATTGCAACCAGTTTTTCTGCTTTATCAACAGCGTCTTCGAAGTCTTTAGCGCGATACATTGCCAGCGTCGGAGACAGTTTTTCGTGAGCGAACGGTTCGCTATCATCAACAGCCGTTACTTCGCCGATCAGAATCTTAGTGGTTTCTGGTACGGTGAAGCCTGCCAGTTCAGCAATTTTATATGCCGGTTGACCAACGATAGCCGCGTTCAGCGCGCCATTTTTCAGGATAACGTCCTGAACGGCTTTCAGCTCTTTGCCTTGCAGCAGGTAGCCGCCGTGGCTGGCGAAACGTTCGCGAACTGCGTCATAAACGGAGTCAACAACAACAACGGACTGTTCAGATGCACAGATTACGCCGTTATCGAAAGTTTTGGACATCAGTACGGAAGCCACCGCACGTTTGATATCTGCTGTTTCGTCGATAACAACCGGCGTGTTACCTGCACCAACGCCGATAGCCGGTTTACCAGAGCTGTATGCAGCTTTAACCATGCCCGGACCGCCTGTCGCCAGGATCAGGTTGATATCAGGGTGGTGCATCAGCGCGTTAGACAGTTCAACGGAAGGTTGATCGATCCAGCCAATCAGGTCTTTCGGCGCGCCCGCAGCGATAGCCGCCTGCAAAACGATGTCAGCCGCTTTGTTCGTTGCATCTTTGGCGCGCGGATGTGGAGAGAAGATGATTGCGTTACGCGTCTTCAGGCTAATCAGAGACTTAAATATCGCAGTAGACGTCGGGTTAGTGGTCGGTACGATACCGCAGATGATACCAATCGGTTCAGCAATGGTGATAGTTCCGAAGGTGTCGTCTTCAGACAGCACACCACAGGTTTTTTCATCTTTATAGGCGTTATAGATGTATTCGGAGGCGAAGTGGTTTTTAATCACTTTATCTTCGATGATACCCATGCCGGATTCGGCAACGGCCATCTTAGCGAGGGGAATTCGAGCATCTGCGGCAGCCAGAGCGGCGGCGCGGAAGATTTTGTCAACCTGTTCTTGAGTGAAACTGGCATATTCACGCTGGGCTTTTTTCACACGCTCTACGAGTGCGTTAAGTTCAGCGACATTAGTAACAGCCATAATGCTCTCCTGATAATGTTAAACTTTTTTAGTAAATCATCTGCTCGATACGAGAGTATAGACAGATTGACGAAAGTTTGTATAACAGTCTGAAAATCAAACGGTTACTTAACGTCCATTTCGCTCTGATTTACTAAAAGAGCTTAAGCGATAGCGTTATCTAACTCTAACGCGTTACCTCCAGGTGGCGTAAGCAAGGTTACTCACTTCTGAGTAGTAATTGCGTGATCCAGATCAAATTTAAGCAAAGCTGACACCTTTCAGCAGCCCATTTGAGCCATTTCCGCCAAGTGTTAATAAATAGTGGTGATGAATAGAGGTGAAGTTAGCATAATCTACACATATTTATAACACCGAGAAATAGTCGTAATTTCAAGCAGTCAGGAGGTGAAATATGCTGACAAAAGGCGTATCTTCAGCGCGTTTTTCACCATTTTTATCGACATCATTTATCCGGCTAACGTTTCGGAGCTAACCGTGACCCAAACGCTTTTTGATTTTCCTGTTTATTCCAAGTTTTTCATAGGGTTATTTGCGCTGGTAAACCCGGTGGGGATTATCCCCGTCTTTATTAGTATGACCAGCTACCAGACGGCAGCGGCGCGCAACAAAACAAATCTCACGGCAAACCTGTCGGTAGCCATCATTTTGTGGATTTCGCTCTTTCTCGGAGATGGCATTTTGCAACTCTTCGGCATTTCGATCGATTCGTTCAGAATTGCCGGTGGGATTCTGGTGGTGACGATCGCGATGTCGATGATCAGCGGGAAGCTGGGTGAAGATAAGCAAAACAAACAGGAAAAATCAGAGACCGCCATTCGCGAAAGTATTGGCGTGGTTCCGCTGGCCTTACCATTAATGGCAGGGCCGGGGGCCATTAGTTCGACGATTGTGTGGGGAACGCGTTACCACACCATTATGCATTTAATCGGCTTCTCTGTGGCCATCGCTCTGTTTGCGTTTTGTTGTTGGGGAGTGTTCCGCATGGCGCCCTGGCTGGTGCGGTTATTGGGGCAAACGGGCATCAACGTCATTACGCGTATTATGGGCTTGTTGCTGATGGCATTGGGCATTGAATTCATTGTTACGGGGATTAAAGCGATTTTCCCCGGTTTACTGAATTAACGATCCTGACCGATAAAACGGAGCCGCTTCAGGCTCCGTTTCTTTTCCATTATCAGTAAATCTTCTCACTAAAGTTGAAATTCAGCGTTGAAATAATAAAAGATACTGATAATGTTTATGCCTCTTTGTTATTGATTCTATTATAAATTATTCTAATAACACTCACGCCTGCCGTTATGCCGCCTGTTATTTTCTTAACATCATACTCTGGGGCTTGATGAAGGATTATCGAAATGTTATTAGTTATTTCAACGCTCTCTCAGATGAATGTGCTAAATAATAACCAATTGTTAAATTTATGTGCATTTTTGCCTGACGGCAGCAACAGAACGAGGTCAGACTGTGGGTGAGTAGTTAACGTATTGACTGGGCAAATAATTTTTCCTAAACGTCTCTTTTGGAGATGTCTTTCTGGTCAACAATTTTTCCGTAAAAGAGAATTAGTTAACAAATCTGTAAAATGTATTGGCGGTTAAGAAACGCATTTGGTACTTTCCGGCCAGATATTTTGCAGAAGATTTTGCGGTGATGAGAATTATTTTCAATAAGCTTCTTGCACCAGACAGAATAAATGTCCGTCTCTGACAGGGGAGGCGGATACGGAATCGACGTAAGGCGATCGTACGAATCGTCAGAATAAATAAAGTCGGTGATAGCAAAGCAGTAAACGACCTGGCAGCAGCAAAATCTCCAGTGCTGTACAGGACCCTAACGGGATTAAACAGGCTGGTTAAGAAAACCAGTAATTATAATGAGTGGAGTACAAACACAATGTCCAACATCACAAAAAAAAGTTTGCTGGCGGCGGGGATTTTAACTGCGCTAATCGGCGGGAATGTCGCAATGGCCGCAGATGTCCCGGCGGGTGTTCAGCTGTCTGACAAGCAGACGCTGGTTCGCAATAATGGTTCTGAAGTTCAGTCTCTCGACCCACATAAAATTGAGGGTGTCCCGGAGTCAAACGTCAGCCGCGACCTGTTTGAAGGTTTACTGATCAGCGACGTTGAAGGCCACCCGTCACCGGGCGTCGCTGAAAAGTGGGAAAATAAAGATTTTAAAGTCTGGACATTCCATCTGCGTAAAAACGCAAAATGGTCAGACGGCACGCCTGTGACCGCGCACGATTTCGTATATAGCTGGCAGCGCCTGGCGAATCCGAACACCGCATCACCGTATGCCAGCTATTTGCAATACGGGCACATCGCGAATATCGATGACATTATTGCGGGCAAAAAACCGGCGACCGATCTCGGCGTAAAAGCCATCGACGATAATACGTTCGAAGTGACGCTGAGCGAACCGGTGCCTTATTTCTACAAACTGTTGGTTCACCCGTCCGTTTCTCCGGTTCCTAAAGCGGCTGTGGAAAAATTTGGCGAGAAATGGACCCAACCTGCGAATATCGTGACCAACGGCGCGTATAAACTCAAAAACTGGGTCGTCAACGAGCGGATTGTTCTGGAACGTAATACCCAGTACTGGGATAACGATAAAACGGTTATCAACCAGGTGACTTATCTGCCAATCTCTTCTGAAGTAACTGATGTGAACCGCTACCGCAGCGGTGAAATCGACATGACCTATAACAACATGCCGATTGAGTTATTCCAGAAGCTGAAAAAAGAGATCCCAAATGAAGTGCGCGTTGACCCGTATCTGTGCACTTACTATTACGAAATTAATAACCAGAAAGCGCCGTTTAACGACGTGCGCGTTCGCACCGCGCTGAAACTGGCGATGGATCGCGACATTATCGTTAATAAAGTGAAGAACCAGGGCGATTTGCCAGCCTACAGCTACACCCCTCCGTATACCGATGGCGCGAAACTGGTCGAGCCTGAGTGGTTCACATGGTCACAGGAAAAACGTAACGAAGAAGCGAAAAAACTGCTGGCGGAAGCCGGTTATACCGCCGATAAGCCGTTAACGTTTGACCTGCTGTACAACACCTCCGATCTGCATAAAAAACTGGCGATCGCGGTCGCATCAATCTGGAAGAAAAACCTGGGCGCCAACGTGAAGCTGGAAAACCAGGAGTGGAAAACCTTCCTTGATACCCGTCATCAGGGGACGTTTGATGTCGCGCGTGCGGGCTGGTGTGCAGACTACAATGAACCGACGTCCTTCCTGAACACCATGCTGTCCGACAGCTCAAACAACACCGCTCACTATAAGAGCCCGGAGTTTGACAAGCTGATTGCCGACACGCTGAAAGTGACCGACGAAGCGCAACGCACCGAGTTGTATGCCAAAGCGGAACAGCAGCTTGATAAAGATTCTGCGATTGTGCCGCTCTATTACTATGTGAACGCGCGTCTGGTGAAACCGTGGGTAGGCGGCTATACCGGTAAAGACCCGATGGATAATATCTACGTTAAGAACTTGTATATTATCAAGCATTAATGGCAAAGCGTGGGGCAAATGTGTTTTGCCCCACAGTGTCTTATTTTCATCGCACTATAAACATCTCTCTTTCAGTGCGTCTGAATGACGAGATGTAAAGGCACACGCCAGAAGGTACGGGCAATGTTAAAATTTATTTTACGTCGCTGTCTGGAAGCGATTCCGACGCTTTTTATACTTATTACGATTTCGTTCTTTATGATGCGTCTCGCACCGGGAAGCCCTTTCACCGGAGAGCGCGCATTACCACCGGAAGTGCTGGCGAATATCGAAGCGAAATACCATCTTAATGATCCCATCATGACGCAGTACTTCAGCTATCTGAAACAACTGGCGCATGGCGATTTTGGGCCTTCGTTTAAATATAAGGACTATACGGTCAACGATCTGGTGGCGTCGAGTTTCCCGGTTTCGGCGAAGCTGGGTGCAGCCGCCTTTTTCCTTGCCGTGATTATTGGCGTGAGCGCGGGCGTGATTGCGGCGCTGAAACAAAATACGCGCTGGGATTATACGGTGATGGGGGTGGCAATGACCGGGGTCGTGATTCCCAGTTTCGTGGTCGCCCCCTTATTAGTCATGATATTTGCCATCACCTTAAAATGGCTGCCCGGCGGCGGCTGGAATGGCGGGGCGCTGAAATTTATGATTCTGCCGATGGTCGCACTGTCGCTCGCCTATATCGCCAGTATCGCCCGTATTACCCGTGGCTCCATGATTGAAGTGTTGCACTCCAACTTTATCCGTACCGCGCGCGCAAAAGGTTTGCCGATGCGCCGGATTATCTTCCGTCATGCCTTAAAACCGGCGTTGTTACCCGTACTGTCTTATATGGGCCCGGCCTTTGTCGGTATCATTACGGGTTCAATGGTTATCGAGACGATTTATGGTTTGCCGGGTATCGGGCAACTTTTCGTGAACGGGGCGCTGAACCGTGACTATTCGCTGGTGCTGAGTCTGACCATTCTCGTCGGTACGCTCACCATTCTGTTTAATGCGATTGTCGATGTGCTGTACGCCGTTATCGACCCGAAAATTCGTTACTGATACTGGAGCTCGCTATGATGTTAAGTAAGAAAAACAGCGAGACGCTGGAGAATTTCAGTGAGAAGCTGGAGGTTGAAGGGCGCAGCCTGTGGCAGGATGCTCGCCGTCGTTTTATGCATAACCGCGCAGCGGTGGCCAGCCTTATCGTTCTGGTCACCATCGCGCTGTTTGTCACACTGGCGCCGATGCTGTCACAGTTCACCTATTTCGATACGGACTGGGGCATGATGTCCAGCGCGCCGGATATGGAGTCGGGCCACTATTTTGGTACGGACTCCTCCGGTCGCGATCTGCTGGTTCGTGTGGCGATAGGCGGGCGAATCTCGCTGATGGTCGGCATTGCTGCCGCGTTGGTGGCGGTGGTTGTCGGTACGCTGTACGGGTCGCTGTCCGGCTATCTTGGCGGCAAAATTGACTCCGTAATGATGCGTCTGCTGGAAATCCTCAACTCCTTTCCGTTTATGTTCTTCGTCATTTTGCTGGTGACCTTCTTCGGCCAAAACATCCTGCTGATTTTTGTGGCGATCGGGATGGTCTCCTGGCTGGATATGGCGCGTATCGTTCGCGGGCAGACGTTAAGCCTGAAACGCAAAGAGTTTATCGAAGCGGCGCAGGTTGGCGGGGTTTCAACGGTCAGCATTGTTGTGCGTCATATTGTGCCGAACGTGCTGGGCGTGGTGGTGGTTTATGCATCGCTGCTGGTGCCGAGCATGATCCTGTTTGAATCCTTCCTCAGCTTTCTGGGTTTAGGGACGCAGGAGCCGCTGAGCAGTTGGGGCGCATTGTTGAGCGATGGTGCGAACTCTATGGAGGTCTCTCCCTGGTTGCTGCTGTTCCCGGCGTGTTTTCTCGTTGTGACCTTATTCTGTTTTAACTTTATCGGCGATGGCCTGCGTGACGCCCTCGACCCGAAAGATCGTTAAGGAGTGCAGCCATGAGCGTAATTGAAACCTCAACCGCGCCACTCGCGCAACAACGGGCTAACGCACTGCTGGACGTGAAAGATCTTCGCGTGACGTTTAGTACACCCGACGGCGATGTGACGGCCGTAAACGACCTGAACTTTACGCTGCGTGCCGGGGAGACCTTAGGCATTGTTGGCGAGTCAGGTTCAGGCAAATCGCAAACGGCGTTTGCGTTGATGGGGCTGCTGGCGGCGAATGGCCGCATTGGTGGTTCTGCGACGTTTAACGGCCGCGAAATTCTCAACCTGCCGGAGCGTGAACTCAACAGGCTGCGCGCTGAACAAATCTCAATGATTTTTCAGGACCCAATGACCTCTCTTAACCCGTATATGCGGGTTGGCGAGCAGTTAATGGAAGTGCTGATGCTGCATAAAGGTATGAGCAAGGCCGAAGCGTTTGAAGAGTCTGTCAGAATGCTGGACGCGGTGAAAATGCCGGAAGCGCGGAAACGGATGAAGATGTATCCGCATGAGTTTTCCGGCGGGATGCGCCAGCGTGTGATGATTGCGATGGCGCTGCTGTGTCGGCCGAAATTACTGATTGCGGATGAACCGACAACCGCGCTGGACGTGACCGTTCAGGCGCAGATCATGACGTTGCTTAATGAACTGAAACGCGAATTTAACACGGCGATTATCATGATTACGCACGACCTTGGCGTCGTGGCCGGTATTTGCGATAAGGTGCTGGTGATGTACGCCGGGCGTACGATGGAATACGGCAAGGCGCGCGACGTCTTTTACCAGCCTGTTCATCCGTATTCTATCGGTTTGCTTAATGCGGTTCCGCGTCTGGATGCCGAAGGGGAAACGATGCTGACCATTCCGGGCAACCCGCCGAACTTGCTGCGCTTGCCTAAAGGGTGTCCATTCCAGCCGCGTTGCCCGTATGCGATGGAGATTTGCAGTTCAACTCCACCCCTGGAGGAGTTCAGTCCGGGGCGTTTGCGCGCCTGCTTTAAACCGGTGGAGGAGCTGGTATGAATGCTGTGACCCAGGAGAGAAAAGTGCTCCTCGAAATTGCCGATCTCAAAGTGCATTTCGATATCAAAGATGGCAAACAGTGGTTCTGGCAGCCGGCGAAAACCCTGAAAGCGGTCGATGGCGTTACGCTGCGATTGTATGAAGGTGAAACGCTGGGGGTGGTTGGGGAATCCGGCTGCGGTAAATCGACCTTTGCGCGAGCGATTATTGGTCTGGTGAAAGCAACCGATGGCCGCGTGGCGTGGTTAGGGAAAGATCTGCTGGGGATGAAACCTGATGAATGGCGGGACGTACGCAGCGATATTCAGATGATTTTCCAGGACCCGCTGGCGTCATTGAACCCACGCATGACCATTGGAGAAATCATCGCTGAACCATTACGCACTTATCATCCCAAATTGCCGCGCCAGGAAGTGCGCGATCGGGTGAAAGCGATGATGATGAAGGTGGGGCTGCTGCCGAATCTGATTAACCGTTACCCGCATGAGTTTTCCGGCGGCCAGTGCCAGCGTATTGGTATCGCGCGTGCTCTGATCCTGGAGCCGAAGCTGATTATTTGCGATGAGCCGGTTTCGGCGCTGGACGTATCGATTCAGGCGCAGGTGGTGAATCTGCTGCAACAGCTACAGCGTGAAATGGGGTTATCGCTGATCTTCATCGCTCACGATCTGGCGGTGGTGAAGCATATTTCCGATCGTGTGCTGGTGATGTACCTGGGTCATGCGGTGGAATTGGGAACCTACGATGAGGTGTATCACAATCCGCTGCACCCTTATACCAAAGCGCTGATGTCCGCCGTGCCGATTCCCGACCCCGATCTGGAAAAGAACAAGACGATTCAGTTGCTGGAAGGAGAATTACCGTCACCCATCAATCCACCGTCGGGGTGTGTTTTCCGCACGCGTTGCCCGATTGCCGGGCCAGAATGTGCGAAAACCCGACCGGTGCTGGAGGGCAGTTTCAGGCATGCGGTTTCCTGCCTGAAGGTGGACCCGCTATAAATTTAAGGGCTGACATGATGTCAGCCCTTTTTTTTGGCACTGGCCCGATCGCTCGACGTCTTTCTTATTCACGCCAAAGGATATGGCAAAGTTTGTGATCTTTTTCGCGGCATAACAGCACACGGGCAAAAATATCGTTAATTTCACCGTCTTCGCTATCCGCCAGGCCAATCACGACTTCGGCAAAAAAGTCAGGGTTGAGGTCAAAATCAACGTGTTCCTGCCAGTCTTCTGACGGATCGAATAACTCCGCGCCGCCGCGCTCTTCGAACTGTAAATTGAACAGAATAATATCTGCCGGATCGAGATTATCTGCCGCCAGTTCGAGAAAAATATCATAAGCCTGCTCAAGCGTTTCATCTTCAGTCAGGCGATTGTTCAGATCCATTTCCATAATGACTACCCGTTTACCATCTCTTGGGCACGTTTTACAGCAACGGACTGAAGAAGTAAAACAGTCGCTCAGTAATCCGCTGCCATAATGGCCGTTTTACCCACAGGCGGGCATCAAGCAGGCGAGAACGTGAAATATAATCATCCTGAACCGCAGCCAGATCGCCGCCGAATCCGGCGTCGTCAATCACCAGCGTGATTTCAAAATTTAACCACAGGCTGCGCATATCCAGGTTCACGGTGCCAACCAGACTCAGCTCGCCATCCACCAGCACGCTCTTGGTGTGCAACAATCCACCTTCAAACTGATAGATTTTGACTCCGGCGGCCAGCAGCTCAGTGAAAAAGGCGCGGCTGGCCCAGCCGACCAGCATGGAGTCATTTTTACGCGGCAGGATGATGCTGACATCCACGCCGCGCTGCGCCGCCGTGCAGATCGCGTGCAATAAATCGTCGCTGGGGACGAAATAGGGCGTTGTCATGATCAGATATTCACGAGCGGAATAGGCTGCCGTCAGCAGCGCCTGGTGAATCAGATCTTCCGGGAAGCCTGGCCCTGAGGCGATAGTATGAATGGTGTGTCCGCTGGCCTGCTCAAACGGCATGATATTGACGTCTGGAGGCGGTGGCAGGATGCGTTTACCCGTTTCGATTTCCCAGTCGCAGGAGTAGACAATCCCCATTGCGGTCGCTACCGGGCCTTCCATTCTTGCCATCAGATCAACCCATTGTCCCACGCCGGCGTCCTGTTTGAAGAAACGCGGATCAACCATATTCATGCTGCCGGTATAGGCGATGTAGTTATCAATCATCACCATCTTGCGGTGCTGACGCAAATCCATACGGCGCAGAAAGACACGCATCAGATTGACTTTCAGCGCCTCAACCACTTCAATTCCGGCGTTACGCATCATGGCCGCCCACGGGCTGCGGAAAAAGGCCACGCTCCCGGCGGAGTCCAGCATCAGACGGCAATGAATGCCGCGTCGCGCCGCCGCCATCAGCGACTCTGCAACCTGATCCGCCATGCCGCCGGGCTGCCAGATGTAGAACACCATCTCAATGTTATGGCGCGCCAGTTGAATGTCGCGGATAAGCGCCTGCATCACATCGTCAGAGTCGGTCAGCAGTTGCAGCTGATTGCCTTTAACGCCAGCGATTCCCTGGCGTCGTTCACACAGCTTAAACAGTGACGAAGCGACGCTGCTGTTCTCTTCGGCGAAAATGTGTTTACAGGCTTTGAGGTCGTTCAGCCACTTAGCGGTGGACGGCCACATCGCTCTGGCGCGTTCGGCGCGGCGTTTCCCTAAATGCAGCTCGCCGAATGATAAATAAGCAATAATCCCTACCAGCGGCAGAATATAGATGATTAAGAGCCAGGCCATCGCGGAGGGAACGGCGCGTCGTTTCATTAAAATACGTAACGTCACACCGGCAATAAGTATCCAGTACCCCAGAATGACCAGCCAACTCACCACTGTGTAGAAGGTTGTCATAAATTTAAAAATCCTTTTGAAAGCGTATTGTTAAGAGTTTACGCATCAGGCTTCATCTGGCAAATAAAAACACCGGAAAAGCGCTGGTCTGCTCCTGACGAGAGGGTATAATGCCTGCTCTGGCACTGTAAGAGTAGTTAACATGAAGCGTAGTAGAACGGAAGTGGGACGCTGGCGCATGCAACGTCAGGCTAGCCGCCGTAAAGCGCGTTGGCTTGAAGGACAATCGCGTCGTAATATGCGTATCCACTCAATCAGAAAATGCATTCTCAATCATCAACGTAACACGTTATTGTTTGCGATTCACAGCATCTGATACAACCAGGGCACCGTATTCGGTGCCCATGAATGCAAACCCCGCCTGATTTAAAAGACTTGTTTATACGGTTTTACAGAAACTTGCGCATACACGCCCGCAGCCACATACGGGTCTGCGTCTGCCCAGGACTGCGCTTCTTCCAGCGATTCGAATTGTGCAATCACGGTTGAGCCGGTAAACCCGGCGGCACCGGGATCGTTGCTGTCGACGGCTGGCATAGGGCCTGCGGTCAACAGTCGGCCCTCATCATGGAGCAGTTGCAGGCGCGCCAGATGGGCAGGGCGGACGGAAAGACGTTTTTCAAGAGAATCGGCGATATCCTGAGCGTAAATGACATACAGCACGGGTAGAGCTCCTTAATCGGTAAAAGTCGTTAATTACGTTATTGGAAAGGTCTTTCAACTGCAACGCAAAG
Source organism: Citrobacter sp. CK180 (assembly GCF_030333655.1). Taxonomy (NCBI): domain Bacteria; kingdom Pseudomonadati; phylum Pseudomonadota; class Gammaproteobacteria; order Enterobacterales; family Enterobacteriaceae; genus Citrobacter; species Citrobacter sp. CK180. The sequence continues at coordinate 201,625 of NZ_JAOWFM010000054.1, forward strand.
ATAACGACTTTGTTAAGACCGTGCATAACACAGGGACTTTTTGCGGTAATATTGCGTTTTAAATGCGGCTTACCGTGATGTCTTATTGAATATGATTGCTATTTGCATTTAAAATCGAGATCTGGTTTTTTAACTGAAACGATTATGACTTCAATGACCCTTGATTTACCTCGTCGCTTTCCCTGGCCGACGTTACTTTCCGTTGGCATTCATGGTGCTGTAGTGGCGGGTCTGCTGTATACCTCGGTACATCAGGTTATTGAACCGTCTGCGCCCGCGCAGCCGATCTCAATCACAATGGTCGCGCCTGTCGATCTTGAGCCACCACAGGCGGTTCAGCCGCCGCCGGAACCCGTCGTCGAACCTGAGCCGGAACCGGAACCTGTTCCTGAGCCGCCAAAAGAGGCGCCGGTGGTGATTGAGAAGCCGAAACCTAAGCCGAAGCCAAAACCTAAACCGGTGAAAAAGGTTCAGGAGCAGCCTAAACGTGATGTTAAGCCTGCTGAACCGCGCCCGGCCGCACCGTTTGAAAATACGGCGCCGTCACGTCCGACAACGAATACCGCAGCGGCAACCAGCAAACCGGCCGTCAGTGTTCCTGCGGGGCCTCGCGCATTGAGCCGCAACCAGCCGCAGTATCCGGCACGAGCGCAAGCGTTGCGTATTGAAGGCCGCGTGAAAGTGAAATTCGACGTCACCTCGGACGGGCGAGTGGAGAATGTTCAGGTGCTTTCCGCTCAGCCAGCGAACATGTTTGAGCGTGAAGTGAAAAACGCGATGCGCAGATGGCGCTATGAAGCAGGGAAACCGGGGTCGGGCTTAGTGGTTAATATCATCTTCCGTCTGAACGGCACCACGCAGATCGAGTAATCGCGATCCCCTTAAATCGTAGAGCGGATAAGGCGGCGCACCGCCTTATCCGGTAATTCATGCCTGAACCAGCAGCGGGCGAGGTTTACCGTCACTGTCTACCGCCACATAGATGAACAGCGCCTCGGTTGCTTTATAACGCTGGCCGATTGGCTCTGACGCCACCTTTTTCACCCACACTTCAATATTAATGCTGACAGACGTTGTGCCGCGTTTAACGCAGCGGGCATAACAGCATACGACGTCGCCTACGGCGACAGGGCGCAGAAAACTCATTCCCTCAACGCGCACGGTCACTACGCGACCATGAGCAATTTCTTTAGCCTGAATCGCGCCGCCAATATCCATTTGTGACATGAGCCAGCCGCCAAAAATATCGCCGTTAGCATTGGTATCGGCGGGCATGGCCAGCGTGCGTAAAACCAGTTCGCCCTGAGGAGCGTTATTTGTTGTTGTCATTGTAGAACCGACTGTGAAGAAAGATTTCAGGCGCGAATGCTACTATGATTTGCGCAGGGAGAACAGAGGGGAAACGTGCGCCAGGCTGGCGTGAAGGGGATGCCAGACCAGACGGTCTGGCAAACAGAACTCAGGATTTATCTTCCTGCGGCAGATGGCGGTAAATGTAGACCCCGCTCAGAAGGGTAAAAATCAGCGTCAGCGCGGTTAAACCGAACACTTTGAAGTTGACCCAGATGTTTTGCGGCAGCCAAAACGCGATGTAGATATTGGCGAGCCCGCAGAGGATGAAAAATACGGCCCATGCCAGGTTCAGCTTAGACCAGACCGGCTGCGGCAACGTCAGTTCTTTCCCTAACATGCGTTGAATCAGCGGCTTTTTCATGACCCACTGGCTTATCAGCAGCGCACCGGCAAACAGGCCGTAAATCACCGTCACCTTCCATTTAATAAACTCATCGTTGTGGAAGAAAATGGTCAGGCCGCCGAACACGGCAACCAGAACGAAAGTGATCAACGCCATCTTTTCGACCTTGCGATAGCGAACCCAACTGTAGATCAACACAATGGCTGTCGCGACAATCAGGGCGGAGGTCGCCGCATAGATGTCGTACAGCTTATAAAAAGCAAAAAAGACAACCAGCGGTAAAAAATCAAGAAACTGCTTCATTCTTCGATTCCGTAATCAAAAGTTTTGGGCAAACCGGCCCTTAACACGTTCAGGGTTATTGGCGAATCAACATATACAGGCGGAACAAATAGATGAGCAATATGGCGGAAATCAAATTGCTCAGCGTATTCGCCAACACTGCGCCAACATTCGGCGTCAGCGCTGCAAAGCTGGGGGCAAACAGCAGCAAGAGCGTTTTCGCCAGTAACCAGCCGATCACCGCCGGAGCGACCAGTCGCATATTAGACCACGCCAGACGCATACTGTTGCGCATGGCGGCAAATACGCCCATCTTGTCCTGAACCAGCATCACCGGCGCAAGCGCCAGCAGAATCGCCATCAAAATCCCCGGTACGACAATCAGCATAATACCGATTTGCACTAACAGGGTAGTCAGAAAAATCAGGACAAACAATTTAGGTAAAACCGGCGCGCTGGCACCGATAGCACGTAATGCGCTGACCCGATGACCGGCGGAAATCAGCTGGATCATCAGCAAAACGCCCCCTGCCAGGATCGCATTGCCAATGAGTCCTGAAAATGTTGATGCCGCTGAAGCCCGTAATAATATTTGCTGCTGTTCCGGCGTCATGTTCTGCACCAGATCGAACAGGCCGACGCTACCGGTCAGATGGTCCCCTTCACTGAGTTGCGCGATTTGGGCATCGCTGGGGGAAAAGGCATGACCTAAAACCACCGTAATAAATGCGCACAGCAACGAAACCAGCAAGATGGTTACAAATTGATTACGGAAAAAGTTCCCCGTGTCACGGTAAACGGACTTCGCCGTGATAGACATGCACTCTCCTTGAGTTTTGCAGGTGTTAATTTGCGGGCAATTGTACCCTGGATAACTCTACAGTGGCAGCATCACGGGGTGTATGGAAAAGCATATCTTTGTAAAGCGCGGGTAATTTTTGCTGCGAAAGCGCCAGCCGTCCTCTCTTTTACAATCCATCCGCCTGGTTGAAAAAGGCCATTTATCACTAAAATTCGGAAAATTTGATTCAAACGGCTTTAACCAGGATTTTAGATGCAAGTTCTAAATTAATCTGGATCAATAAAGGTTAAATTACAGGACCTAATGTGATCTGTATTGGATCACTTATTACTCCATTGTAGGTATATTCGTGACGCATTTATAACCATAACGATGGAGCGGATATGAAAAAGTTAACAGTGGCAGCCCTGGCAGTAAGTACTCTTCTCTCTGGTAGTGCGCTTGCGCATGAGAGCGGTGAGTTTTTTATCCGTGCGGGCTCGGCGACCGTGAGACCGACGGAAGGGGCAGGCGGAACGCTGGGGCATCTGAACGGTTTTGACGTCAGTAACAATACGCAACTCGGTTTGACTTTTACTTATATGGCAACCGACAACATTGGTATTGAACTGCTGGCGGCGACGCCGTTCCGTCATAAAATTGGGACAGGGGATACCGGTGATATCGCTACCGTGCGTCACCTGCCGCCGACATTAATGGCGCAGTGGTACTTTGGCGACGCCAGTAGCAAACTGCGTCCTTATATTGGCGCAGGTGTAAACTACACCACCTTCTTTGACGAAGGTTTCAACAACAATGGTAAAGAGACAGGGTTGTCCGATCTGAGTCTGAAGGATTCCTGGGGAATGGCCGGGCAGGTGGGTATGGATTACCTGATTAACCGGGACTGGTTAATTAACATGTCGGTCTGGTATATGGATATCGATACTACCGCAAGCTATAAACTCGGTGGTGCCCAGCAGCATGACAGCGTCCGCCTCGACCCGTGGGTATTTATGTTCTCTGCCGGTTATCGTTTCTGAGTTTATGTGACCTATCTAAAAAGCGGGCTGTCATACAGCCCGCTTTTTATATTCTGCTGATTTCAACATCATACCTCTCCCTGAGATGCTATCTTTGAAACAAGCCTGTTTTGAGAGCATTGACGATGATAGTAACTCAAACCCTTCTGCAACAAAAAATCGCGACCCTGGAATCGATAGTCAGAGATGAAGAGGCTGAGTTCACTTTACAGGCGCTGCGTATGCTGCTGGATGTAATGCATAAGATTGATGCGCTGGAAGAGAATATTGCTACGCCCGTCCGTTTACCTTATTGCAGTTCGAGTCCGGTTTGTGAGATTGAAGCCGGGTACGCCGCTGGCGTCAGTGACTGCCGTGAGGCTATTCGCAGGGCGGGACACCCGATTGAAGGAGATGATTAATCACTGAAAACTGTACTGTATCAGCAAAATCTACTAACGTATTCGGCCCCGCGATTCAGGCTTAAGGTGCCTCAGTGAAGATTGTTCAGGACAGCCTAAGAAATAGCCAGGCGTTGTTGATGTCAGCGCTTATCACTTTACTTTTTACTTCACTGTATCTCTTTATTATTTACGAACAACGACAGGCCGTTGTGAATGAAGGGATGAGTCGTCTGCAAACGCGGATGATGGATATTTTCAACGATAACGAACTCATCGCCGATGCGACAGGGGTTCGCTATCACCAGATCAAAAATGCCGGGCAGTGCGGCAACCTCTCAAGGTTTTCCCCCAGGGATGCGGATTCATGGGGAATCAATGCCGACCGGGCGCGGATCCATTCCGCAACGGGCACTATTGTTTCCCGTCAGCCCAATATTAACGCTTTATGTATGTTTGCGGCGGCGGAGTTTATTCGGGATCGGATGAACACCCTTAATCCGGGGGATTATGCCGCGCATCGCTACATTATCGCCAAAGATGCCAGCTATTTTTATTGGTTCACGCCAGCAGATGCAAAACCCTTCTATTTTAGCGACTCTAAAATGGCGGGCGATATCACCGACTTTTTCTTACCGCCCGTGGGCTTTTATACGCGTCTGCTGCAAAAGAATGTCAAATCCAAGTCGCTTAGTTCAACGGACTTTTATACGGACAAAATCACGAATGAAAAAGCGTACAGCGTAGTCAGTTATATTTACGATCTTTCTGGAAAAGAGATCTCCGATCATATCGTTGCGTATCTGGTGTATGACCATTCTAAACCTGAGCTACAGGAGGCGCTGACGGAGGCCTTTGAACATCATATTCCACCCGGCCTTAATGTGGCTCTGGTGCATACGCCCACGCAGGAAAATCTCTGCCTGAGCGGTGATTGCCAGCCTGTCGCCGGGGAGTCCATCCGTGCAATGTCCGCAAAATATGCGTTCCATTCTTCACTCTCTCTGCATCGGTTCGTCAGATACGACACGCAGGCCGGGATTGCGATTCTGCTGGCGCCATTCTTCTTTATCCTGATCTTTCTCGGCTTAAAATTCTGGCTGAACGCGAGCGACCTGAAGGTGTATATCGACTCGTTGACGGGCTGCTTTAACCGCAAGATCCTTGATATTGTGAAGCGCAGGGATTTAACGCGCAGCTGCGTGGTGCTGCTGGATTGTAATAAGTTTAAAGCCATCAACGACACCTGGGGGCATGTGGCGGGAGACCGGGCGTTGCAAATCATTGCCAACAGAATGCTCTCTAACACCCGCACCAGTCATGACCTGGTGATTCGTACCGGCGGCGATGAGTTCGTTATTTTGCTTTACCGCGCGCAGATCGGTGACGCGATAGCCATCGCGGAGCGGATAACCGGCCAGATAAATGATTATGCATTTATGGTTGATGGTCATGTTGTACCGCTGTCGGTGTCATGGGGCGTCGCAGAAGTAACCCGCGATCTGGATACGGCTATTCAGGATGCGGATAACGAAATGTACAAAATGAAGCAGATGAGGGAATGACGGGATTGGCCCGATAAGCATGGCATTATCGGGCCTGTTGCCTGCGCAATATTATGCGCGGGTCGCGGCTTTCATTGCCGTGACAAACGCTTTCAGCTCGGTCAGCATCTGCCCGGGGTTTGCGACGTTTTTCTCGATGAGCTTAACGATCGCTGACCCGGAAATCGCCCCGGCGGCGCCGGCTTCAATGGCACCTGTAACCTGTTCCGGGGAAGAGATGCCAAAGCCCTGCAACGGGGGCGCGGCGTTATACTCTTTCAGTTTTTCCACCAGATGATGCAGCGGTAATGCGGCGCGGTTTTCTGCGCCCGTCACGCCTGCCCGCGAAAGCAGATAGGTATAGCCGCGGCCATAAGAGGCTATCTGGCGCAACAGATCGTCATCGGCATTGGGCGGGCAGATGAAAATCGGCGCCACGTTGTAGCGTAATGCCGCCTGACGGAAGGGCGCAGACTCCTCAACAGGCACATCCGCCACCAGTACGGAATCCACGCCGACTTTCTCGCACTGCGCGTAAAATTCGTCGATCCCTTTGCTGAACACCAGGTTGGCGTACATCAGCAGACCAATCGGAATCGTCGGATGTTTCTGACGAATCAGCGCCAGCATCTTAAAGCATTGCGTAGGCGTTACGCCTGCGGCAAACGCGCGCAGCGTGGCTTCCTGGATGGTCGGCCCGTCTGCCAGCGGATCGGAGAACGGAATGCCGAGTTCAAGGGCGTCGGCGCCGGCTTCAATCAGCGTATCAATAATGTTCAGTGACTGTTCAACGGAAGGATCGCCCAGGGTCACGAAGGGGACAAATGCGCCTTCCTTGCGATCCTTCAGCTGTGCAAACAGGTTTTCATAGCGTTCCATCAGATTTCCCCTCGCGCTTTCAGAATATCGTGTACGGTGAAAATGTCTTTGTCGCCGCGACCGGAAAGGTTAACGACCAGCAATTGTTCTTTTTCTGGATTTTCACGCATCATTTTCAGGGCGTGAGCCAGGGCGTGGGACGACTCCAGCGCCGGGATAATCCCTTCATGCAGACAGAGCGTTTTAAAGGCTTCCAGCGCTTCGTCATCGGTGATCGACACATAATCGGCGCGACCAATGCTGTTCAGATACGCGTGCTGCGGCCCAACGGACGGGAAATCCAGCCCGGCGGAAATGGAGTAGGACTCTTCAATTTGCCCTTCCTCGGTTTGCATCATCGGCGCTTTCATGCCGAAATAGATGCCTACGCGCCCATGCTTCAGCGGTGCGCCGTGCTCGCCTGTTTCAATCCCGTGGCCGCCAGGTTCGACGCCAATCAAACCTACGCTGGTTTCGTTGATGAAGTCCGCAAACATGCCGATTGCGTTGGAGCCGCCGCCCACGCAGGCAATCACGGCATCCGGCAGACGACCTTCTTTTTCGAGGATTTGCGCTTTCGTCTCTTCCCCGATCATGCGCTGAAATTCACGGACGATGGTCGGGAACGGGTGCGGGCCTGCCGCAGTACCGAGCATATAGTGCGCGGATTCATAGCTGCCGGACCAGTCGCGAAGCGCTTCGTTGCAGGCGTCTTTCAGGGTGGCGGAGCCGCTGTGTACAGGGATCACTTCCGCGCCCATCAGTCGCATACGAAAGACGTTTGGCGACTGACGCTCGACGTCTTTTGCGCCCATATAGATACGGCATTTCAGACCGAGCAGGGCGCTGGCGAGCGCGGAAGCCACGCCATGCTGACCTGCGCCCGTTTCGGCGATAATCTCTGTTTTACCCATGCGTTTCGCCAGCAGCGCCTGACCCAGTACCTGGTTTGTTTTGTGCGCGCCGCCGTGCAGTAAATCTTCACGCTTCAGATACAGCGTGGTTTTGGTGCCGGCGGTGATATTCTGGCATTTGGTCAGCGCGGTTGGACGGCCTGCATAGTTCTTCAGCAGATCGGCAAACTGGGCCTGAAACTGCGGATCTTTCTGCGCGCTGACGAACGCTTCTTCCAGCTGGCGCAGGGCAGGCATCAGAATCTGCGGGACATACATGCCGCCAAATTCACCAAAGTAGGGATTGAGTAATGTTGTCATGTTTTCTTCCTTAATATGCGCGCAGTGTCTGAAAGACCGAGGCCAGAAGGTGTGCATCTTTGATGCCCGGCTGTGACTCTACACCAGAATTAAAATCGAGACCGGCACAGCCGGTTTTTGCCGCTTCCACGCAGTTGTCTGCGCCTAATCCACCCGCCAGCAATACGTTGTCCAGCGTTTCACCGTTCAATAACGACCAGTCAAAACGTTGGCCGCTGCCGCCCTGGCCGTTATCGAGAACGTACTTATCAACGTGCTGGTAATCACGAGCAGGCAGTGTGTCGCCCACGCTAAGCGCTTTCCAGATTTGTACCTGTTCCGGTAATGCGGCGCGCAGAGCATCGACATAAGCCTGGTCTTCGCTGCCATGCAGTTGCACGGCCTTGAGCGACAAGGTGGTCGCTTTTTCACATACCTCGGTGATAGCGGTATTGCGGAATACGCCGACATATTGCAGGGGGGCGGCGGCTATCACCTCGCGCGCCTGGTCGAGATTTACGACGCGAGGCGACGAGGGAACAAAAATCAGCCCGCCATAAATGGCGCCTGCTTCGTAAGCGGCTTTTGCATCCTGCCCGCGCGTCAGGCCGCAGACTTTGTTCTCGCCAAGCAGCACGCGACGCACGGCGGCGTGCAGATCGGCATGGGACATCAACGCAGAACCGATCAGAAAACCGTTAGCGAAGTGGCTTAGCTCGCGCACCTGTGCATAGGTGTTAATCCCGGACTCGCTGATCACGGTCACGCCGTGCCCCAGTTTTGGCGCAAGTTGACGGGTACGGTTAAGGTCAATCGACAGATCGCGCAGGTCGCGGTTATTAATGCCGACGACTTTCGCACCCAGTGCGATGGCGCGCTCCAGTTCTTCTTCGTTACTGACTTCCGTCAGCACGCCCATTTTCAGACTGTGGGCGACGGCGGAAAGCTGGCGATATTGCTCGTCATCCAGTACGGAGAGCATCAGCAGACAGGCATCGGCCTGGTAGTAACGCGCCAGATAGATTTGGTAAGGATCGATGATGAAGTCCTTACACAGAACCGGCTGCGGCGCGATACGGCTGACAACAGTGAGAAAGTCAAAACTCCCCTGAAAATATTTCTCATCGGTCAGAACGGAAATCGCCGACGCGTAATGTTTATAAACACTGGCAATCTGCGCGGGGTCGAAGTCATCACGAATCACCCCTTTGGAGGGGGACGCTTTTTTACACTCCAGAATAAATGCGGTACGCGTGCCTTGCAGCGCATCATAGAAATGGCGGGCACTTGGTTGAACCTCATTCTGGAAACTGGCTAACGGTTGTTGTTGCTTACGGGCTTCTACCCAGATCGCCTTATCCGCGACGATTTTCGCTAAAACGGTTTGCATCATTTACCCTCTTGCCGCCAGTGCGGTAACCCGGTCATAAGCTGCGCCACTGCGCAGTACATCAATCACAGTTTGCGCATTAGCCTTTAAATCTTCCTTACCATGCAGGCGCATTAACATGGCGACATTCGCAGCGACAGCGGCCTCGTGAGCGGCTTCACCTTTACCTTGTAACAAGCGGGTGAGAATGTCACGGTTTTCTTCCGGCGTGCCGCCTGCCAGCTGTTCCTGGTGATACGGGGTGAGGCCGAAGTCTTCCGCCGTGAGCTGGTAGCTCTTGATTTCGCCGTCGTGCAGTTCAGCCACAATGGTTGGCGCATGCAGCGACACTTCATCCATACCGCCGCTGTGAACCACCGCCGCACGCTGATAACCCAGTACCCGCAGGGTTTCGGCAATGGGCAGCACCAGCTCCGGGCTGTAGACGCCAATCAGCGCCAGCGGCGGGTGAGCCGGGTTGATCAGCGGCCCCAGCACATTGAACAAGGTGCGGGTTTTAAGCTGCTGGCGAACCGGCATCGCATGACGGAAACCCGTATGGTATTTCGGTGCGAACAGGAAGCAGACGCCCAGGTCGTCCAGCGCCTGACGCGATTTATCGGCGTTCATATCCAGATTGATACCGAATGCCGCCAGCAGATCGGACGAACCGGATTTACTGGAGACGCTGCGGTTGCCATGTTTGGCCACCTTCAGTCCGCAGGCCGCCGCCACAAAGGCGCTGGCAGTGGAGATATTGATGCTGTTGCTGCCGTCACCGCCGGTGCCGACAATATCGGCAAACAGATAGTCCGGGCGCGGGAACGGCGCGGCATTTTCCAGCAGCGCGGTAGCGGCGCCAGCGATTTCATTCGGATGTTCGCCACGCACTTTCATACTGACCAGCGCCGCCGCCAGTTGTTCTGGCTTCAGTTCGCCACGGACCACGGCAGAGAAAAGCTGGTGGCTTTCCTGCTGGGTCATGGTTTGCGCCTGGTACAATTTTTCCAGAATCGGTTGCAGCGTATTGGTCGGCTCCAGTTTTTGTTGCGCCCAGGCCAGCGTTTGTTCCAGCAACAGCGCACCTTGCGTAGTAAGAATGGACTCCGGGTGGAACTGAAAACCGCAGACGCGATCTGTGTCGTGACGTACCGCCATCACCATGCCGTTAAAATGGGCGTTAATCGTCAGCCCCGCAGGCACGTTGCTGCCCACCAGAGAGTGATAACGAGCAACCGGCAGCGGGTTCACCAGACCGGCAAACATCGCCTGTCCGTCATGTTCAATGCTCGACGCTTTGCCGTGGAGAATCTCGCCCGCCTGACCGACGTAGCCACCGTAGGCTTCAACAATCGCCTGATGTCCGAGGCAGATGCCGATAATGGGCAGCTTGCCGCGCAGACGGGTCAACAACTCCGGCATACAACCGGCTTCGCTGGGGACGCCTGGTCCAGGAGAAAGCATCAGCACCGGGTTTTTCATCGTCGCAAGACGGTCGATTAAGGTCTGCGCCGGGATATGGTTACGGTAAATCACCACATTGTGGCCGTTGGCCCGTAGCTGATCTGCCAGGTTGTAAGTAAAAGAGTCGATGTTATCGAGCAGCAGAATGTCAGCCATTAGAAAATCTCCTGTGCATGGTGCGCGGTGGCAATAGCACGCAGAACCGCGCGCGCTTTATTACGGGTTTCGTCGGCTTCAGACTGCGGAACAGAATCCAGCACGATTCCGGCACCGGCCTGCACGGTGGCGATGCCGTCTTCCACCAGAGCAGAGCGAATCACAATGCAGGTATCAAGATCGCCATGCGCGGTGAAGTAGCCCACCGCACCGCCATAACTGCCGCGACGACGCCCTTCGGCACCGGCGATAAGCTGCATGGCGCGAACTTTTGGCGCGCCGCTCAGCGTGCCCATATTCATACAGGCGCGATAAGCATGCAGCACATCCAGATCGCTGCGTAATTCACCCACCACGCGGGACACCAGGTGCATAACGAACGAATAACGATCGACTTTCGTCAGGTCGGCAACGTAGCGGCTGCCGGGAGTACAAATGCGCGCCAGATCATTACGCGCCAGATCGACCAGCATCAGGTGTTCAGACAGCTCTTTATGGTCGGTGCGCATCTCCAGCTCAATGCGGCTGTCGAGATCGCGATCCAGCGAGCCGTCGGCACGGCGACCGCGCGGGCGAGTGCCGGCGATGGGGTAAATCTCAATCTGGCGACTGGTCGCGTCGTACTTCAGCGAGCTTTCCGGGGAGGCGCCAAACAGGGTGAAATCGTTATCCTGCATAAAGAACATGTATGGACTTGGGTTGCTCTTTTTCAGTACGTAATAGGCCGCCAGCGGTGACGGGCAGGGTAATGAGAAGCGGCGGGAAGGCACCACCTGGAAAATCTCTCCTGCGCGAATCGCTTTCTGCATGGTACGCACAACGGCGCCAAACTCTTCGTCGCTCTGGCTGCATTCGCAGCGCATTTGCGGCACTGGTGTAACGGGCAACGGCGGCGCGGGTTCGGTTAATTGCTGCGTCAGCTGCGCGAGGCGCGCCGTCAGACGCTGTTTTTCCGCTTCATTATCGGTAAAGAGGCTTGCCTGAATACGGGTGCTTTTCTTCTGATGGTCAATCACCATCAGCGTTTCCGCCAGATAGAAACAGTAATCCGGGCAGCGATTACCGGCTTCCAGTTGCGGTAACGCTTCAAATCCCGCCACCAGGTCATAGGCAAACAAACCGCCGAAAAACATGGCTTCGCGCTCTTCAGCAGGCACATTCACCAGGTTCTGCAACAGACGGAATGCGTCAAATACCGACAGCGAACACAGACGCGCATCCTCATCTAACAGCGGACTTACTGCGGGAAAGTGCAGCTTCCGGCTGCCGGGCAGCGCTGTATTTTCAACGCCTGCGGGCAGCGCGGCATCCAGCAGCGGGAGCAGGGATGCGCCGTTATCCGTTAACGCTTCGATAGTGACAGTGTCACCCACAGCGGTAATACGCAGCGCGCTATCGACCAACAGCAGGCTTTTCAGATCATTTTTACTGTCGATATCAGCGGATTCCAGCAGAAGCGTTGCCGGGCGGTCGCCACAAACCTGATGGAACAACGCCGTCGGGTTCTCACGGTAGGCGGCATTGCAGGAAAGCAATTCGAGTGTTGGTTTTTGTATTTGCATCGTTATTCTCATTCATTCTGTTCAAAAAAAAGCCCGCTCATCTGGCGGGCCGGGTATCTGGTTGCTTATTGCAGACGTCATACACTGCCCGAAATCAGGAAGTGCGCCACCAACCGTGCAGTACGAATGTTGCTTTCATCTCAGATACCTTCTTCATGTGAACTTGCGTACTAGTTAACTAGTTCGATGAAATAAAGTCAACACCTGATTTCAGTATATTTGCCGGAACCGTTATGATGTTTGTGAAAGAACATTTATTAAGACGGGAGCCGCCTTGAGCGACACGAATTACGCAGTGATTTACGACCTGCACAGTCATACAACGGCGTCCGATGGTCGGTTAACGCCAGAAGCGTTAGTACATCGTGCGGTAGAGATGCGAGTCGGCACACTGGCGATCACCGATCATGACACCACAGCCGCTATTCCGGCGGCAAGAGAAGAAATTTCACGTTCCGGGCTTGTCCTGAACCTGATTCCTGGCGTGGAAATTTCAACTGTCTGGGAAAATCATGAGATCCATATTGTGGGTCTGAATATCGACATTGCGCATCCGGCGATGTGCGCGTTCCTGGCGAAACAAACCGAACGTCGTCAGCAGCGTGCGCGTCTGATTGCCGAGCGTCTGGAGAAAGCGCATATTCCTGGGGCGTGGGAAGGCGCTTTGCGGCTTGCCGACGGTGGGGCCGTGACGCGCGGGCATTTTGCCCGTTTTCTGGTGGAGTGCGGCAAAGCCGGGAGCATTGCCGATGTTTTTAAAAAATACCTTGCGCGTGGGAAAACCGGATACGTTCCGCCACAGTGGTGTACAATAGAACAAGCTATTGATGTGATTCATCATTCTGGCGGTAAGGCAGTATTGGCCCATCCGGGCCGCTACGACCTTAGCGCTAAGTGGCTGAAAAGGTTGATTGCGTATTTTGCGCTGCATCGCGGTGATGCGATGGAAGTGGCGCAATGCCAGCAGTCGCCCAATGAGCGAACCCAACTGGCGACCTATGCGCGCCAGCACCATTTATGGGCATCACAAGGTTCTGATTTTCATCAGCCGTGCCCGTGGATTGAACTGGGTCGCAAGCTCTGGCTGCCAGCAGGCGTCGAAGGCGTATGGCAGTTGTGGGAAGAGCCACAAACACCACAGTGAGGGAAGTATGAGCCAGTTTTTTTATATTCATCCTGAAAACCCGCAACAACGGCTGATCAATCAGGCGGTTGAAATTGTGCGTAAAGGCGGGGTGATTGTTTATCCAACCGATTCCGGCTATGCGCTGGGTTGTAAAATCGAAGATAAAGGGGCGATGGAGCGCATCTGCCGCATTCGCCACCTGCCGGACGGGCATAACTTCACGCTAATGTGTCGGGATCTGTCTGAGTTATCGACCTATTCGTTTGTCGATAACGTCGCCTTTCGCTTAATTAAAAACAATACGCCGGGCAACTACACTTTTATCCTGAAGGGAACGAAAGACGTGCCGCGCCGCCTGTTACAGGAAAAACGGAAAACAATCGGTCTGCGCGTGCCGTCGAACCCGATCGCGCTGGCACTGCTGGAAGCGCTGGGCGAACCGATGCTCTCCACCTCGCTGATGCTGCCCGGCAGCGAATTTACCGAGTCCGACCCGGAAGAGATCAAAGACCGCCTGGAAAAACAGGTCGATTTGATCATTCACGGCGGTTACCTCGGCCAGCAACCGACCACGGTGATTGATTTAACCGATGATTCTCCGGTTGTCTTGCGCGAAGGCGTTGGTGACGTTAAACCTTTCTTATAAGGGCGCAACTCTGTATACTACGCGGCCTTAAAATGGCGCTGTAAAGCGCCGTTGATTATCCTGTTCGACGCCTGTGAAGGCGCACAAGTCTTTTATTTTTTCTTTTTAAATCAATAAGTTGGCTTTTTTGTATTGTCGGTGTTGTACTTCTTGTATGACACCGAATATCCTCAGTATGTATAACTCAATGTGTTACATCAATCGGCGCATAAAATGACAAAACAATGAAACGAATAATACTGTTATCTTGCTTCGTGGGGGCTGTAGCTTTTGCTGGTGATCATGCTGATAACCATAAACCGTCCTTGGATCTCCCCCCTGATTTATTAAAGGGGGTGTTTACTGTTACTAGTGTGAAAATTTCAACCCTGAATGGGTATATTCCATCTATGGAAACCAGTAAGGGGGTTGTGAAGCTTCCACCACAGAGCATTGATTCTTTGACCTACACTGTTCGAGTGGATTCCAATGATGAAAAATTTATCAATGAAGTGGCTAAGGATGACTACGGTATAAAAGGTCTACTCGTTTGTAATAACTTGGCGATTAGACCTCTGATTATGAGTAAAAATGCCGTTGTACTTGTATCTGTTGAGAACAAAGAAGGGGAACCTCTCTTTGGCACGTTTTATGACAACAGAAGCTGTAAGAAAAAATAGTATTTCCCTGTTATGTATTGATGTTCATACAGGCTAGGCAATTGTACTAACCATACAGAAACAAAAAAGGCCAGCCCCTACGGGCCAGCCTCTTAGAATTCAGTGTCATATTACTTTTGTGCGGCTTTTACGCCTTATCTTTTGTGCGGCGTTTTGCAAGCAGGACGTTCAGCGCATATTCAAAGCCGTGACGGGCTTCCAGGCGGCAGAATGTGACATTACACAGCCCCAACTCTTTGCACAGCGCCGCACGATTGATCACCCTAGCGTCGCCAGAAACATACACTTGACCGATACCGCTCACGTTGATTTGTACCTTCATAAACACCTCAAAATGGAAAAAAAAAGTAAAAATGAATATGACCGGAAGGATAACCCCCAGCGGGAGCCGGGGGCATTCTGCATTACTTCAGCTTAACGTTCAGCGTATAGTTCGGGCGCAGGTTCAGCGGGATAAATGCCGCTTCACTGTGTACCGTAACCATGCCGTAACGGTCAGTTGTGATCTTCTGGTAGTAAGGAGCGATCACACCCTTAACCGAGATATCCTGGTGGCGCTGCGCTGGTCCGTGTACCAGCTTCATGGGGTTCCGATCAGCCGCTTTAAACTTAGGAACGAACAGGCCGGAACCCTCTTCGATTTCGTAGCGGTCATCGTCCGCCAGAATGAAAGTAATGTTCCCAATGCTGAAGGAGTCATAACCCGCAGTGTTAACCGGGATCAGAGCGCCTTTTGCAGCTTCCGCCACTTTGTTGGTGATCAGGCTGGTTATTTCTGGGTGGCTCGCCAGAACGTCATATAGATCCGGGGATGCGAAGCAGTAGAAACGCTCCAGATAGGAGCGGCTCGCGCCATACTCTTTAACCAACATGCGGCGAATCTTCGCAAGCTGTGCATAGACGTTAGCGCCTGCTGATCCGTCGAGATCGAAGCTCAGCGGGGCGGTATCAAACACCACGTTGAAATCGACGTCGCCATCGTTTGTTTTAGCCGCTTTCGCTTTCTGTTGGAACAGGGCGCGGGCTAAAGTAGCTTCCACAGTTTCCAGATGATAGTTACGCATACGGACAGCTTTATCAGCGATTACCTGAGTAATTGCAGCAGCCTGATCCGGGTTCTGTGGGCTTACCAGCCCCATCCAATCGGCGGTTTTCACATCGGATTCTGTTGCGTAATGCGGCAGCTCCTGAGCGCGGAGGATGGTTTTATCCATCTTGATGCTGTTTACTTCTGTGCCGTTGGCTGCTACCTGTTCCAGTTCACTAACCTGGGTTTCCACAATATCTAAAATCTGGGCGTTTGGAGTGGTTGAGTTAACATCGGTGAAGATACCCAGATCAGAGATCAGGTAATTACCAGACGGGACGTCTTTAATTGCGGTAACCAGATCCAGAGATTCGAAACTTTTAAAATCAATAGCCATCGTGTGATTTCCTTATGCTTTGTAGTAATCGGCGTTGATAGCCAGACGAATATCACCGGAGGCTGTCAGGCGGCGCAGTGCTTCTTTTTTGCTCGCCTCATCGGCAGCACGTAAATAGAAGTCAGTGATCACAAGGTGTCTGTCACAAATGACCAGCGTTTTAGGCTTGCCATCTGCGGACATATCAGACAGGTTGATGAATGGTACGCCCGCATCCTCGGCGGCAGCGTCAAACAGTGCGTAAGTTTTGCTGTCCAAAATGTCGCCGCAATAGACAGTTTCAGGCAGTGACGGAGCAGTCACTTCAGTACGATCAAACAGCGTCGAGGCCGCATTCACGATTACATCGCCCTGGGTTACAGGGTAGCGCTCGGAAGTTTTCATTATTGAATCCTTAGAGAGGTATGGAGAAGCGGCAAGGCCGCAGAGAGATACCCGGCGTTGCACCGGGCGGTCTGGTGAGTTGGGGAGAACTCACGATCAGATATTGGAGACACAGGAGAGGGCAGAATAGGATCAGAGGTTCATCTATGAACCTCATCACCAGCCCCGATCCCACACCTCATGTGGAAGGTAGAGAAGCGTTGCGCCTTTCTTTTGTGTGGATACTCACTATCAGGCCTACGGGGGCGGAAACCATCAGGCAAATAACCACAAAAAAGAAAGGCCATACCGCGAAGGAGGCGCAGATATGACCAAAGGCTACGTAACGTTTTACTATCCACTTGATTTTCCTGTGTAGCCTCGATGCCTTACATGATTTGCTTTCATGGTTCGACAAAGAAGCCACAGAGGAAAACGGACGCCCTGAACGCGCCCGGAAACCTTTACAGGTTAATCACCTGTCTGTGAGGCTGTGCCCTTTCGGGATGCGAGGAGACCCGCATTTTCTGGAGAGAAATCAATATTCTAAACTCCCCTCACAACACCATGTAACCCGTATCGCCGGAAGGGGCCACAGTGAAGGAGGAGAGTTTAGAATAAGCCCCGATAGGCGCGAGGCTTATGATATGAAGGAGAGCACTTTGTGTGAGGGCCGGGGCGGGGAGATAGTCCGCCCGGCGTCTCTGTCAGATTCTGATGCATACGTTGCGACTCTGACAGGTGGGGAAGCGTGAGGCTGGTCAATGGTGAGTTGGAGACCTAACGCATATCTCACACCATGAATATTAGTTTAACACGAATGATTATCATTTGCAATAATTATTTCATTTTGTTGTTGACTTCCTCGTCAGGATGTGTATTAGGCGGGGTTGTGTGGAGTAGTTACGGCGGGGGCGGGGTGTGATTATGTTATGCAAACTGATAACAAAGTATGTAGCCCGAAAGGCACACTAGAGTATATAACTACTAAACCCTCGCTACGCTCGCCCTCCGGGTCCGGTTTATTTAATCTTATATAATAATTTCATTCAATAACTAATTGTTATCACAATTAATTATTTCATTCGTTATTATATCACTCTTAAAACCTTCTCGGCCTGATCGGCCTTACCAGGTTTTAGGCCGTGGGCCTGTTTCCCACATGTGGAGTCTCACAGGCGGAAATATTTCCGGGGTATGTCAGATTGGCGTACCGATCATGAGATTGGTTAGGTGTGTCAGGTTGGACCCGGTAGGGTAGCTTAGGCAAAATCTGCCTAACTTTCTGATCCGGTAATTCCTGCCCAACTTCTAAAGTCAGGCAAAATCTGCCTAAGCTAATACCCGAAGTTAGGCAAAATCTGCCTACTATAAGATTAATAAGATGAACCCTTATTAACACACCTTTTGATAAGAGGGCTTACGCCCTTAAGGGCCAGGTCAAGACCTTAAAGAGATTGAGGGTTAATCATTGATTGAACAATCAAGAGAGATTGACTCTTTAGACAGGGAACCCTGTTCCCGTATTGGGGGAAAACATCCTCGATGTGACTCCCCCAGTTTTGGGAATGCAGAAACAGAACTCGCTCCAGCGAGTGTCTTTTCTGCTCTTTGGGTAACACCGCACGATGTAAGGTGACATCTGGGCGGCGGGGGGGGGCCCGGCGCGGAGTCTACCCACAGGACCACAACAGAGGCCACACAGAACCCGCTACAGTGCATCTAAACGCATACCCCACAGGGTAGCCATCAGGACGCGATACCGCTCGATAGGCGCAGAGTTTAAGCGGTAGGTGAAATCCGCCTACAGTGTCCCATATGGCTCCCCGCCTGACTCAATGCACAAACCCAAACAGAAGTCAATAAATTACACTCCGGTTATTGCAATTTCCTGCAATCCGGGATAAAATAGATACTGTCAAGAGGTTGTTAATAACCTCTAAGATTTCCTCTCTGGAATTATAAACAACAAAACAGGAGAATGCAAGTGTCAGTTTATCTTGATGTCGATCGTATGGTTCGAAATGTGGATCACGGCGATGTAACCCGCGAAACGTTATTCCAGCAGCGCAGCCGATACAAGAAGCAGGGCAAAAAAGCGGAAGTGGTCGCCATTACCCGGGCTTTAGAATTAACCAAGTGTGCCGCCAGTGGCGTCTTGAGGCAGGCCCAACGTTTAGCAGTCAACTTTGACGGCATGGACGCAGAGAAGGCTTTAGAGCTTAAGGCGACCGTAGCGGCGTATGCGTTAAAGTCTACAGACCTTCAAGCCTCTGTGGTGCTGGCGTTCCAATCGTTATTCCATGCAAAAGGTATAGAACTATCGTTCGACGAATGTATGACGTACCTGATGCTTTTCTCTATGGATCACTTCGAAAAAATCACTGGCGAGTTACCCGTGATCGTTCACTAATTAATCACGTTTTGGAGAGGAAACATGATGCACACCTTTACTGATTTGAGTAATTCCCGTTGGTTGAGTGGCTACGTTTGCGAAATGATTGAAGCCATTCAGGACGATAAGACAGCCCCGTACCTCTACAGCGATATTCGGGAAATGTTAGAAACGGTAAGCCCGGCGCAGATGGTAACCATCGGCAACCCGGCAATTTCCGCCACAGCGGCGTGGTGGGGCCAGTGGTTCGGTCTGGCCCAGACCGATGAAGATATCGCAGAATTACAGGAGATCACATTATGAAAATTGATTTTCCGAAAGAACAGGCCGATCAGCTGTATGCACTGGTCCGCGCCGGGGGCGGTGCCCCCCACACTATCGTTAAGCAGGCGTTAGCCGCCTACCTTGAAAAACACCCCCTTTTAGCCGCTTCCGCAGAAGGAAAACAGAATGACCGCAGCAGCACCCGAATTTCTAAATAAGCTGTATTCTAAGGACTTTGTGAAAACGTCCCGAACCTTGCGCCGCTTGAAAACGTACAACGGCGTAAAAGTCTCATTGGAGATGGTCCTGACATACGACTTGATCGCTTCATTCAACCGTGATCAGCGTATGGCTAACGGTCATGTTAAACAGGGGATGCCGTCCGCTTTTGGTCAGGCTGAATTAGCTGATTTTCTCATGTGCTCACTGAGAACAGCCCGCAACGTGATCGGCGCTTTGAAAAAGGCAGGCATGATCGAGTGTGTCGGACGTGGCCCGCATGATGTGGATCTGTTGGTATGCCTGCCTATTGTTGAAGCAAACACAGAAGATGCAGCGCTTACGCCTAAGCCGTCCGCCACACGTCCACAGCGGGCCACAGCGGAGCGGGAAGAGGTGCAGGAGTCCAACCACACAGCGGAGCCTGTAGAAGCGCCCACGGTGGCGGAGGTTGTGCCATCAACGCCAGGACCTGAAGCGCCGATCGCATTGATGACGGTTTACAGTGAGAAGGTGGAAACGGTGGAGCAAGCTGATCCCCAACCGGGGGAGGTGGTGCCCGTATACCCGAGAGGGGAAATCAAAGAGCCGTCCAGAGAGTGGGAGTTAGACCCAGCTTTTTGATTATGTGAATTTTGGAATCAATCACCCCATTTCCCTATTGTCTGTTAGCTGCCCGGTAAATCTCACATAACCCCGTAATTTTCATTTCACACCTTTTTCCTGATTTAACTTAAATCAGTCCGCAGCCCGCGCCAGCCGTGGGATTAACCTCATGAAATTATTATTTCTGCTGGTCGGAAGGTGGCCTCTTTGGTCACTTTATGTACTGGTAAGCCTCTACCACCTCTATTACCTTTTTTCCAAGTAAGGATCACCCGTGGAAGCATATAAAAACCTTTTGGCTCAGATCGAGCAAGCCAAAGCCCTGGAGCGGCTAGAAGCCGTACAGGCCAACGTGACCAAATCCGCCGTCGCCCAGGCAGAACTGGAAGCGCTGATCGATAAGTACGGCGACACCCTCGCAGCGGCTACAGACAGCGCCCAGAAGGGCCGCACCATTAAGAGCCGGGGAATTGCATTGACCCATATGACTGGTCAAGGTGGGGCCGCTAATGGTCGCAACGTCCCTCTTCTGATGAAGAGTGCAGAAGGCCTCCGCTATGTGGAAATCAACAAGTCTAGCCGTCCACTACGGGCTTCCAAACTGGAAGGGGCTAACTAATGGCACAGGGTAACGTAGTGATCGTCAAAACGATCAACCGCACCTCCTTTACGACCGATAAAAACAGCTATCAACGCACCGTAAACCGTATCAAACAGGTAGGTAAGGAGTGGGACAAAGTAGCGTCCAAAATGAAGCCCCTGCGCTTCAAATTTGAGGAGAACGCCTACACCAAAGCCCGCCGTAAGGTTCAGGACGAAGCAGCAAAGCAAGCCATTGCACAGGCCAAAGCCAAAGCCAAAGCAGAAGCAGCCGCCGCCAA
The DNA here is from genome assembly GCF_030333655.1 of Citrobacter sp. CK180. Classification (NCBI taxonomy): domain Bacteria; kingdom Pseudomonadati; phylum Pseudomonadota; class Gammaproteobacteria; order Enterobacterales; family Enterobacteriaceae; genus Citrobacter; species Citrobacter sp. CK180. The sequence continues at coordinate 222,536 of NZ_JAOWFM010000054.1, forward strand.
GGCACAGTTGGCATCGGAGCGTAAGATCCAGACCATCCGCGCTAAGGGTATCCGGTTTAGCACCGCAGTGGCGAACGCCCAACTGACCGGGCCACAGCGTACCGGACACATGCAAGACTTTGCACAGCTTACCCGCCAGTATCACGCAGGCGCTATGGCATTGCAGGAATATAACGCCCGTGTCTCGCGCCTCCAGCAGACTATGCGCCAGCAAGGCAAAGTTGGGATGCGTGGCTACACAATCCCGGTAACCGCCAAAGTTAATAAACTTGATACCAGCATGATCGAGGGTGCAGGCGGGGCGATCACCATTGCCGCCACTGTGGCGCTCTCCGGCAAGATCATGACTACCGGGCAGGATTTCGCCTCTCTGGAGTCCACCCTACTGGCTGTAACTGGTGACAGTGAGAAAGCAGCGAAGGAAATGGACTACCTCCGCGATCAGTCTGGTCGTCTGGGTCTGGACCTGCTAAAAGTAGGTAAAGAGTACGCCAAATTCTCCGCAGCGACACAAGGCAAACTGTCCGATGCACAGACCAAAAATGTGTTTGAGGGACTGTCTGAATATGGAACAGTCCTCGGACTCTCCGCCGAAGAAAGCTCCCGCGCCTTGCTGGCACTTCAGCAGATGGCGAGCAAATCCAAAGTGTCAATGGAAGAACTCCGCCAACAATTCGGTGACGCCGTACCTAAAGCTATTGGTATCTTTACCGATGCCTATAACCAAGCCTTTGGTAAAAACGTCACTGAAGAACAATTTCAAGACCTTGTTGGGCAAGGAAAAGTATTAGCTAAGGATGTGCTCCCGGCTGTTGGGGACCAACTCAAGAAACTTGCTCGTAACGGCGGCGCTCTGGATAAGGCTATGAAGTCCAACCGGGCAAGCTGGCAGCGCCTACAAACTAGTATGCAGAACGCCATGAACGTGTTTTTCACTTCTGGCTTTGGTGAGTCACTGACCAGCGCTTTCGATAGTGCAGCGGCGGCTGTAGACGGCGCAGGCGGAGCACTTGAGGTGTTCGGGCATATTGCCGGACAGATAGTGTCGGGTGCCACTGATGCATTCTTAGAGCTTCACGATACCGTTGTTCTGGTTGCACGGCTCATTGAGTTTTATGCCTCTAAGATGGGTATCACTGGCGAGCAGTTAAAGGCATGGGGTGAAATGGCAGCGTACGCCGCAGGCGTTGCGTTATTTGCCTCCAGCGTCTGGAAGTTGGGCGGGGCTTTCAAGTGGATTCTCACCATGTTAAACCCACTCACTAAGCTGTTGGGAGTCATGAAGGGGATAGCCGCTATTGGTGGCATTGAGGCAGCTACCACAGGTGGTATTGATAACGAGAAGCCAAATCAGAAAGGGAAGGACACCAAAGCACGGGGACCACGTACCGGGAAGCTGGGCGGATTAGGTGCCTTGTCTGGTGGCGCTGTTGGCTGGGCTACAGCAATCGGGACTGTTGGCGGGGATTATGTCTGGGATAGAATCCTTGATGCTAACGATTTCATGTACGGGCAGGACACCACCGCCGGGGGCAATCTGAAGAAAGATAGCCCGCTGGGTAAAATGTGGGATTTCATCCACAGCCCAGACCTTCCGACTAATCCAGACTTTGCCAAACCAGAGGATAAATCAGGCTGGGTAAGCTCATACTCTAATCCGGGTTATGTGGCTCCTACGCCAACGTTTAACCCGCCGACAACATCTACCGTGGTGAGTGTGCCGGGTAATCCACTGATGACTCCCCCAAGCTGGCTTAACCAACCATTGAACGTTAATGTTGCCGTTAAAGTTCAGGACGGGCAGATCAAGGGACTTGTACAGTCCGAGATTGAGCATAATAATCAGCAACAATTTAACCTCCTGACTCAAGGCGGTAACTAACAAAAGGCTCCCCTGGTGGGAGCCTTTTCTTTTTGGTACTCTGCTATAGCTTACTATCTGGTAAGTGTGGCGCGGGCTGTATCTTGCCGGATCTCCTGCGCCTCTCTTTCTCTTTCCTGTGTCATTCGGCATCCTCTGTATCGAACGTTTTACTGTACGGGCAATTCTGGGACCGGGTTACCGTGGTAAACGTGTAAATACTGTTGGAATAGATACACAGGCGCTTACCGCTGTCTGTGGTTTCTTCCTGTGGGTTACTCATGGTAATGGTCCCGGCTTTAGCGTCATCTATCCCAACGGTTCCCATAACGAGGACAGACAGTAAAACCCCGACACCATAACGACGCGCCCGGCGGGCAGAATTTAAGACGGCTTGACTTCTCATAACAAATCCTCTTTGTGGGCTAGCCCATGAAAGGCTTCGCCGTTTCACCGAAATCATTCGGCAACCTCAATTGAATATTTATCACTAAAATCATCTACTTTGCGTTGTGTTGCCCCAATGTAATGGAGCGTACTGGATAACGATTTGTGCCCTAATGCTTTACTAATTACGGCTATATCCTCCCCATTGTCATAACCAATCGTTGGTTTACTCTTCCTCATGCTGTGGGTCGAAAGATTCAGCCCCAGCTTTTCCCCGGCGTAGCTAATTTCCTCATGCAATTTAGAGCGGCTCACAGGCTTTCCTTTGCTCCTGTGGCTGTCCAACTGTAAGAGGTACACATGATCAGGGTTCGCCTCTCTCCGGGCCGCTATGATGCGTTTAGCGGTATCGGTGAGTCTCACCCGGACAGACTCCCCCGTTTTCTGTTGGGCCAGTACAAGATGATCGCCTTTTATATCGTCGTACTTTATGGAGCGCAGATCCGACACCCTGAGCATCAATTCATAACCAAGTAACCAGGCGTCACGGTACAGCGTCAGCCCCTTGCCCTGTTTGAGTAGCTCGACGGCTACCGCTTTTACTTCCTGAACTGATTTACAGCCTTCTACGAAATTCATTCTGTACCCTCCAGATCCTATTTATGATGAATTCTTGATCAAAAACATGTACTTGTAAACGACAAAAATGATTAATTTTAAGATGTGTATTTTTAGTGAATTAAATCGGGTTTAATCGCGTTTAATGGCAGAGTAATGACCCGACAGGGGAGAGAAACGGCCCTTATGGCCTGTTTAAGTGGGTAAAAGATGGTTGCTTAATGTACTATCACCACAAAGCTAGCAAGGTGATCAGACTCCCCCAGCGCCTCTAACCTCTTGTATTTGTGCGTAATTAATTATCATTTCGTTATAGCCTTGCCTGGCAAATTTTCAATTTACCCTCAAGAAAAATCCCCAGCTTTTTATTCTCCACATGAGAATCAATATCATTTGTAAACGATAGTTGTTCTCAATACCAATCGGGGCGAAAGCCTTCGCCCCTCATGGGGCCTTTGTAGGCCCGTTGTCTGTATGCGCCTGTGGCGCTACCACTCTTAACCCTGTGGGTTTGTATTGCTTGCCACAAGATAACGCGCCACAGGCGCACAGGGGAGGCGGACGCCTCCAGGGTGGCCCGGCTGGGCCACTGGTCCACAGGGTAAAACAACACAATGCCATTGTGTATTTACTAACTTGTTGAATACAAAGGATTGACCTGAAGAGGCTGATCGGTATGGGTCTGTAGTGTCAAAAAGTGTAAAGAATGGATGCTGTGAGAATGATCAGTATTGACAAGTGCAGATATTTGCGAAACATGATCAAGACCCCCAGGGGGGCGGTTCGTGGTGCCTGGCTGATATATCCAAACTCCCAGATATTTTCCCACACAAGATAAGGCGCTGGGGGAGGCGGACTTGTACCACCCCCAGGAATTAGGGATCAGTTAAGTTATTGATTTTGATCGATATTCGATCAATCATCCGCTACCGGGATCACCCCCACCCAGACGGATGACACATGAATGAATAACGATAAGTCTACCCACCCGAAACGCTTCCCCTATGGCGGGCGCATGGTCACCGCTTACCCCACCCATATTGTGATCGACGGTATCAAAATCAGCCGCTCCCGCCTGTCATTTTCCTTTCAGTTGGAATTAGCAAAAGCGCTACGGCTTCACGAGGAAAAGAGCCAATAAAAAACCCGCACAGAGGCGGGGTTAGTCATTACTTGCGCTTGCGGCGTTTGGCCCGGCGCTTCTGTTCGGCGATATACGCCCCGACAAGGCTGATCACAGCTTACCGCCCATTGTAATATCAATTCCGTCACGGTTCAGGAGAATCCACACGGTTAGCTCTGCGAGGTCGCGCCCGCACTTGTGGAACCGTTCACCGTTGCGGCGAAATGACGCCGTGTAATAGCCATTGGGGCCGCTCTGTGTGATACCCCTCGGTAATCCGTTGGGAGTTCTCACAAGCGCCTTGGCGGTCGATACACGGCGATCCCGGCGTAGCTGGTCCGCCTCTTCAGACGTTACCAGACGGACATTTGACAGTGAGCAGTCCAAAGGATCACCCACGGTCACAACGGCGTGATCTTCGGGAATGTCCCCATTGTGGAGAGTCCAGACAATAGCCGCCGCCGGGGCGTAACCCTTTGGCGTGTACACGACAACCTTGCCTTTCTTGTTTTGGCCCACAGCCTTACGGGTGCCGCATTTGGCCTCACGGACAAGACAGAATTTAGCCGTTTCGTCATAGTCGAGACCAAAGGCGAGCAGTTCAGATTTAGTTAACATGGGTATGTTCTCCTGAGTGGGTGGGGGTTCAGGAGTTAGGGCGGTGGGTGGCTCGTTGGCCTGTTTGATGTTCTCTAACTCATACTGTATATATTAACAGCATCCCTTGCAAATTGCAAGTAATAATCATTCTCAATGGTGGGGGTTGTAATTGCATAGGTTGTTTTATGATGCGCTTACGTTTTATGTACAAAAAGACCCTTGCTCTGGGCCTAATTTGCTGTGATGTAAGGTTAATTTAAATTATGGGTTGTTTCAGTTTGCCAAATCAACCACGGAGAGTAGATCCTTTAGTGGTGGGGTGTGGGTATACCTGGCAGTGATGCCAAGGGATTGTGTTCTGCTGTGACCAACGACAAATTGCACCAGTGGGGGATTGCCAACGGACGTTATCGCATTGCTTATAAATGTATGTCGCAATGAATGCACCCGCCGTTTTAGCCCAAACTCGTTGTAATCGGGTATCTCTAGCACTCGGAGCAATCCCACCCAATCATATGTGATGGTTGTATAGTTCGGATGATTGCCAAAGACAGGATCGGAATCCTTCCGGTTTTCCACACAGGCCAAGAGTCCCGCCTCTATAGCCCTATGGATTGGAACTTGTCGCCGGGCGTGTTCGGTTTTCCCACCTTCAATAAAGATATACCAGCGCCCGGTCTCCTCATCTTTCCGTATGTGATGTTTACGGATATCCGCTATTTCACCACGTCGAGCACCTGTATAAATCAGGGTGAGGAAGTACCATTTTCTATAATCACTGTCCGGTAGCGCGAAGAGATACTCTTTGATCCGGCTTAGTTCGCTGGCTGTATAGTTCCCACCCCGGTTAGATTTCACCTCGTAGGTGATCCCCTCAGTAGGGGATTTGGTAAGAATATCTTTCTGATCGACTAGATACGTTTTGAACAATGAGCGCCAGAGCTTTAAATGTTTGTGGACATGCTCACTGGCGATCAGGTCATCCTCAGGGACATCATAATCAATGCACTCGACAAGACTCATTCTGGAATAAGGTAGTCTAGTTCGAGTAGGCAGATTCTCCGCGACCTTGAGAGAATCTCTTATATGCTGTTTCGTAACGCTATCGACAGGGATATCACCTACAACATGGTAGAGAACATCAAAGAAACGCTGATTCTCGTTTGCTGTCTGCTTACGCCACTTTTGACCCTTATCCTTTATATAGTCGTTCCACGCTTCCAACAATCTTGGACTATATGCTGACTCAGGCTCGGCAATTGTCGCTGTATTTTGCTCTATTGGCGCTGGATTAACTGCCGGGATTGCATTTTGTAAAGCTGACCCCATCGAATCAATTATTTGCTGGTAACGTGTCAAATCACCAGAATAGAAGGCTTCATAAGCCTGTGACATAAGGGCCTGATTCATATCTATCTGGCTGGCGACATGGTGAACCTGATCAAGGTCGGATTCATTAACTGTTAACATCTTCATTCTGAGTGCAGCAGTCATCATCCTGGCGGAAAAATCGTTACCGTTATACATATTACCCAAATGGGAGTTGGCGTAGCCTTGCGCCTCGTTTGCAGTGTCTAGGGGCGATAAAGGCGCACCCGTAATCTGTTTGTGGTACCTGCCTAATTCTGGTAACCGTTTAGCCTCTTCTAAGCCGCCTTTTAGCCAATTCAAAAGATATTCATCAAAGTCTTGTTTTGTGGCGGCTCGGTAGCCCTGTATTTTAAGTTTAAACTCTTCGGGGCTCATCGTTCCATTCTGAACAAGGGGAATGAAAGGACGGATCTGATTCATAATCACTTCCGCTTGCTTTCGGCTATCAGTACCGAGACTCAGACGCACAAAACTTGTTGAATCATTTAGTCTAAAGTTAGTGTAGTATGTGCGCCCACGAATCGTTGTGTGTGACAGCTTGTGTGACATATTGTTTGCCATGCTGTGTACCATGAAATAGTTACATATCAGTGAGTTAAGTAGTTGTTGATGCTAACTCGTTGTTTTCGAAAGTATACCAGACGCCTGTGAAGGCGACACCTGAAGGAAGCTCTATGAGCGAAAAGTTACAAAAAGTGCTGGCTCGCGCTGGCCACGGTTCTCGCCGTGAAATTGAATCCATTATTGAAGCAGGCCGCGTAAGCGTTGACGGCAAAATCGCCACGCTTGGCGATCGCGTTGAAATCACGCCGGGTCTGAAAATCCGTATCGACGGTCATCTGATCTCGGTGAAAGAGTCTGCGGAACAAATTTGTCGCGTTCTGGCCTATTACAAACCAGAAGGTGAGCTGTGTACCCGTAACGACCCGGAAGGTCGTCCTACCGTTTTTGATCGCTTACCGAAACTGCGCGGCGCTCGCTGGATTGCCGTAGGTCGTCTGGATGTGAATACCTGCGGTTTGCTGTTGTTCACGACGGATGGCGAACTGGCGAACCGTCTGATGCACCCGAGTCGTGAAGTTGAGCGTGAATACGCCGTGCGCGTATTTGGTCAGGTTGATGACGCCAAGCTGCGTGACCTGAGTCGTGGCGTTCAACTGGAAGATGGCCCGGCGGCGTTTAAGACCATCAAATTCAGCGGTGGTGAAGGTATTAACCAGTGGTACAACGTCACGCTGACCGAAGGGCGTAACCGTGAGGTACGTCGTCTGTGGGAAGCGGTTGGCGTGCAGGTTAGCCGACTGATCCGCGTGCGCTATGGTGATATTCCATTGCCGAAAGGGCTGCCGCGCGGTGGCTGGACTGAACTGGATCTGGCGCAGACCAACTATCTGCGTGAACTGGTGCAACTGGCGCCGGAAACCACCTCCAAAGTGGCCGTCGAGAAAGACCGACGTCGTATGAAGGCGAACCAGATTCGCCGTGCGGTGAAGCGTCACAGCCAGGTTGGCGGCGGTCGTCGTTCAGGCGGTCGTAACAACAACGGCTGATGCTGAATGCCCGGTGGCGCTTACGCTTACCGGGCCTACGTTTTGGCCGTAGGCCGGATAAAGCGTTTACGCCGTCATCCGGCACCGTTTCCTAATAATCAATTCCCATCTGGGCCTTTACGCCCGCTTCAAAAGCATGTTTGACCGGACGCAGCTCGCTGACCGTGTCGGCCAGTTCCAGAATATCGCGATGACAACCGCGACCGGTAATAATTACCGTCTGATTCTGCGGACGGGCATTTAAGGCATTGATGACCTCTTCAAGCGGCAGATAGTCATACGCCACCATGTAGGTCAGTTCATCCAGCACGACCATATCCAACGTTGGGTCCGCCAGCATACGTTTGCCATGTTCCCAGACAGCCATACAGGCTGCGGTGTCGGTTTCGCGATTTTGCGTTTCCCAGGTGAACCCGGTCGCCATCACCTGAAACTCCACGCCGTGGGGCTCCAGCAGATTGCGCTCGCCGTTAGGCCATGTGCCTTTAATGAACTGCACCACGCCCACTTTTTTACCGTGGCCGACGGCGCGCGTTGCGGTGCCGAATGCCGCCGTGGTTTTGCCTTTACCGTTGCCGGTAAACACGATGATGATGCCGCGTTCGTCCTGCGCCGCCGCAACGCGGGCGTCGACCCGATCTTTCACACGCTGCTGGCGTTGTTGGTAGCGTTCTTCAGTCATTGGGCGATTCCTGGTTTACGGCCCGGCTGGGCATCAAAAGTCATACCGGTTTTACGGCGGCTGTCGTCGCCCATCAGCCACAAATAGAGGGGCATGATATCGGCGGGCGTTTTTAACTTCTGCGGATCTTCCGTAGGGAAGGCGCTGGCGCGCATACTCGTGCGCGTGCCGCCTGGGTTGATGCAATTTACACGTAAGGGGTGGTTCTGGTATTCGTCCGCCAGTACCTGCATCATGCCTTCGGTGGCGAATTTAGAGGTGGCGTAAGCGCCCCAGTTGGCGCGTCCCTGACGACCGACGCTTGATGAGGTAAAGACCAGCGAACCGGCGTCGGATTTAAGTAATAAAGGAAGCAGCGCCTGAGTCAGCATGAATGTCGCATTGACGTTAACCTGCATAACATCCTGCCAGACGTGCGGATTTTGTTCGCTCATTGGGCAGATATCGCCCAGTAACCCGGCGTTATGCAGAACGCCATCCAGTCGTGGATAGTGCGCTGCAATCCGCTGGCCTAACTGGTGGCACTCTTCAGCGGTGCAGGTCAGTAGATCCAGCGTAAACCACTGTGGCAATGCGCCTGTATCTTCGGCGACAGTCTGTGCGACCTGACGCAGTTTTTCTTCAATTCGACCCAGCAAAATGACGTTTGCGCCGTAGCGCGCGTAGGTGAGCGCGGCTTCGCGACCAATGCCATCACTGGCGCCAGTGACCAGAATAATGCGATTTTGCAGTAGATCTTGTTTAGGTTGGTAATGCACGGCTACTCCTCGGCGACGCGTTGGGTCACCCTGCCAGTTGTCTTATCTTCTCTTTAACTTTTCGGCTTTATGCCTGAAAGCCCGCGTCATTTCAATCAGTCAACGGCGATAACGCCGAAAAATGAACACTTTGTCATACTTTTCACCCAGTAACCGCAACGCAGGATCAAACGAGACGGGCTAACACGCCTGTTGTACACTGAGCCAAAATAGCGTTGTTTAACCAAGGTGGGACTCGTGGAATTGTTGTCTGAATATGGGTTGTTTTTGGCAAAAATCGTCACTGTCGTGGTGGCAATCGCCGTCATTGTGATGCTGATCGTGAATGCTGCCCAGCGTAAACGCCAGCGTGGGGAGCTGCGGGTAACGAATCTCAGCGAACAATATAAAGAGATGAAGGACGATCTGGCGACGGCGCTGATGGACGGTCATCAACAAAAACTCTGGCATAAAGCGCAGAAAAAGAAGTTGAAGCTGGAGGCAAAAGCGGCGAAAGCGAAAGCAAAGCAGGGGGAAAATGCCGCGACGGAGAAACCTCGTGCCTGGGTGCTGGATTTTAAAGGCAGTATGGATGCCCACGAAGTCAGCGCGCTGCGTGAGGAGGTGACGGCGGTGTTAGCGGCGTTTAAACCGCAGGATCAGGTGGTCGTGCGTCTGGAAAGTCCCGGCGGCGTTGTGCATGGCTATGGCCTGGCGGCTTCGCAATTGCAGCGTCTGCGCGATAAGCAGATCCCGTTGACGGTAACGGTGGACAAAGTCGCCGCCAGCGGCGGTTACATGATGGCCTGTGTGGCCGACAAAATTGTTTCGGCGCCGTTTGCGATTGTCGGCTCTATTGGCGTTGTGGCGCAAATCCCTAACTTTAATCGCTTTTTGAAAGGGAAGGATATCGATATTGAGCTGCACACGGCGGGCCAGTATAAGCGCACGCTGACGTTGCTTGGCGAGAATACGGAGGAAGGGCGTCAGAAATTCCGTGAAGATCTGAATGAAACCCATCACCTGTTTAAGCATTTTGTGCAGCAGATGCGTCCTGTGCTGGATATCGAACAGGTGGCCACAGGCGAGCACTGGTATGGCCAACAGGCGCTGGAGAAAGGTCTGGTGGACGAAATCAACACCAGTGATGACGTCATTCTCCGCTTGATGGACGGTTATGAGGTGTTCAACGTTCGCTTTATGCAGCGTAAGAAATTGATGGATCGGTTTACGGGTAGCGCCGCAGAAAGCGCCGACCGTTTGTTGCTACGCTGGTGGCAGCGCGGACAAAAACCGCTGATGTAAAATTGTCATTGCCCGGTGGCGCTAACGCTTACCGGGCCTACGGACTGTTTTGTAGGCCGGATAAGGAGCCCGGTGGCGCTAATGCTTACCGGGCCTGCGGACTGTTTTGTAGGCCGGATAAGGCGTAGCCGCCATCCGGCAAAACCTTTCCTGCGTTAATCGATCAGGTGATACTTCTCAGAAAGCACATGTGCCAGATGTTTAAACATATTAAACACGGCGGTGCTTTTTGGCGTCGGTAAACCTTGCTCGTCTAAAAAGTAATCGCCACTGAAGACCAGCACGCCGTTTCGTTGCGTCACACCGGTGGCGACAATCCCCGCCAGCGTGTCCTCATGCTCACGAATGATTTTGTTAGCTTCAATCAGCAGTGTTTCACGATCGATAGGTTGGGTGTCTTTATGCATTATTTACTCCTTAAACAAGGACATTAGTCTACGCCGGGCGCTGCTTATGGGCAAATATTCCCTGATAAACACGAAGGTCTTGTAAAGGTGCTGTTACTGGCGAGATTTGTTTTTGCATGCTAATAAAGTTGCGTAACGAATTTTATCAGGTACAGTGTGACGCTTTCGTCAATCTGGCAACAGATTTGCTTGACATTCGACCAAAATTCCGTCGTGCTATAGCGCTTGTGTGCTAAAAAGCCTGTTAACTCAGTCACCTGAGGATCACGTTTCGCGCACCGAGTCAGTACAAGGGGTTGATATCCGCCGACACAGAGACCATATCGGTGTCTCGTCGCCAGTGGAAGGTGAATCAACGTGCGACGCATTCCAGGAAGAATCAATTTAGGTAAAGGTGAATATGGGTAAAGCTCTTGTCATCGTTGAGTCCCCGGCAAAAGCCAAAACGATCAACAAGTATCTGGGTAATGATTACGTGGTTAAGTCCAGCGTCGGTCATATCCGTGATTTGCCGACCAGTGGCTCAGCAGCTAAAAAGAGCGCCGACTCTACCTCCACCAAAACGGCTAAAAAGCCCAAAAAGGATGAACGTGGCGCTCTCGTCAACCGAATGGGGGTTGACCCTTGGCATAACTGGGATGCGCAGTATGAAGTGCTGCCCGGTAAAGAGAAGGTCGTCTCTGAACTGAAACAATTGGCTGAAAAAGCCGACCACATCTATCTCGCAACCGACCTTGACCGCGAAGGGGAAGCCATTGCCTGGCACCTGCGGGAAGTGATCGGGGGTGATGACACGCGCTATAGCCGCGTGGTGTTTAACGAAATAACCAAAAACGCGATTCGCCAGGCGTTTGATAAGCCAGGCGAACTGAATATCGACCGTGTTAACGCGCAGCAGGCGCGCCGCTTTATGGACCGCGTTGTGGGCTATATGGTGTCGCCATTGCTGTGGAAAAAAATTGCGCGAGGCCTGTCGGCAGGCCGCGTACAGTCCGTTGCCGTGCGTCTGGTTGTTGAGCGCGAACGTGACATCAAAGCGTTCGTACCGGAAGAGTTCTGGGAAGTGAACGCCAGTACGACAACGCCTTCTGGCGATGCCTTGCCGCTCGACGTTACGCACCAGAATGATAAACCGTTCCGTCCGGTTAACCGCGAGCAAACGCTGGCGGCGGTCAGCCTGCTGGAAAAAGCGCGTTACAGCGTACTGGAGCGTGAAGATAAACCGACCAGCAGCAAGCCTGGCGCGCCGTTTATCACGTCGACGCTGCAACAGGCGGCGAGCACGCGTCTGGGCTTTGGCGTGAAAAAAACCATGATGATGGCGCAGCGCTTGTACGAAGCGGGCTACATCACCTACATGCGTACTGACTCCACCAACCTGAGCCAGGATGCGGTAAACATGGTTCGCGGTTATATCAGCGATAGCTTCGGCAAGAAATACCTGCCGGAGAGCCCGAACCAGTACGCCAGCAAAGAAAATTCACAGGAAGCGCACGAAGCGATCCGTCCTTCTGATGTCGCGGTGATGGCCGAAGCGCTGAAGGATATGGAAGCGGACGCGCAGAAACTGTATCAGCTGATCTGGCGTCAGTTTGTCGCCTGTCAGATGACGCCAGCCCAGTACGATTCCACCACGCTGACGGTCGGTGCGGGTGATTTCCGCCTGAAAGCGCGTGGCCGCATTCTGCGTTTCGACGGCTGGACGAAAGTCATGCCTGCGCTGCGTAAAGGCGATGAAGACCGGACGTTGCCTGCGGTGAATAAAGGCGATGTGTTGACGCTGGTTGAACTGACCCCGGCGCAGCACTTCACCAAACCACCGGCGCGCTTCAGTGAAGCATCGCTGGTTAAAGAGCTGGAAAAACGCGGTATTGGTCGTCCATCCACCTATGCGTCGATCATCTCGACCATTCAGGATCGCGGTTATGTCCGCGTGGAAAACCGTCGCTTCTATGCTGAAAAAATGGGTGAGATTGTCACCGATCGACTGGAAGAAAACTTCCGCGAGCTGATGAACTACGATTTTACCGCCCAGATGGAAGACAGCCTCGACAAGGTGGCCAGCCACGAAGCCGAGTGGAAAAACGTGCTTGATAACTTCTTCAGCGATTTTACTCAGCAGCTTGATAAAGCGGAGAAAGATCCTGAAGAGGGCGGCATGCGTCCTAACCAGATGGTGCTGACCAGCATTGACTGCCCGACATGCGGGCGCAAAATGGGGATTCGCACCGCCAGCACCGGCGTGTTCCTGGGATGTTCCGGCTATGCGCTGCCGCCGAAAGAGCGCTGCAAAACCACCATCAACCTGGTGCCGGAAAATGAAGTGCTGAACGTACTGGAAGGCGATGATGCGGAAACCAACGCCTTGCGTGCAAAACGTCGTTGCCAGAAGTGCGGCACCGCAATGGACAGCTACCTGATCGATCCGAAACGCAAGCTGCACGTCTGCGGTAATAACCCGACCTGCGACGGTTACGAAATCGAAGAGGGCGAGTTCCGCATTAAAGGTTATGACGGCCCGATCGTTGAGTGCGAAAAATGTGGCTCTGAAATGCACCTGAAAATGGGGCGTTTTGGTAAGTACATGGCCTGTACTAACGACGAATGTAAAAATACCCGTAAGATTCTGCGTAACGGTGAAGTCGCGCCGCCGAAAGAAGATCCGGTGCCGTTGCCGGAATTGCCGTGCGAGAAATCGGACGCGTATTTCGTGCTGCGTGACGGCGCCGCAGGGATCTTCCTCGCGGCGAATACCTTCCCGAAATCGCGTGAAACGCGTGCGCCGTTAGTGGAAGAGTTGTATCGCTTCCGCGACCGTCTGCCGGAAAAACTGCGTTATCTGGCCGATGCGCCGCAGCAGGACCCGGAAGGCAATAAGACGCTGGTGCGTTTTAGCCGTAAGACGAAACAGCAGTATGTTGCCGCTGAAAAAGACGGGAAAGCGACGGGATGGTCAGCATTCTTCGTTGATGGCAAGTGGGTAGAAGGTAAGAAATAACAGTCACCTGGCTGAATTTCACTTAAGAGGGTCGCGCAAGCGGCCCTTTTTTATTCCGGGCTTATTATTTTTTCTTCGCATCTATACAGCTCTGATATAAATGATATAGTGGTTATAGTTAACGGCTTTTTTATTATTAAATCGTATTAGCAGCGCGTGACGTGCTGCTTATCAAACGATGACATGACGGCGCTAATCTGGATGGTTTAACATGAAATTACAGCAGCTTCGCTACATTGTTGAGGTGGTTAATCACAACCTTAATGTCTCTTCCACCGCCGAAGGGCTTTACACCTCCCAGCCGGGCATCAGTAAGCAAGTTCGTATGCTGGAAGATGAACTTGGCATCCAGATTTTCGCGCGCAGCGGTAAACACCTGACGCAAGTGACGCCAGCCGGGCAGGAAATTATTCGCATTGCGCGCGAAGTGTTGTCCAAAGTCGATGCCATCAAGTCCGTGGCGGGCGAACACACCTGGCCGGATAAAGGTTCTCTGTATATTGCCACCACGCACACTCAGGCGCGCTACGCGCTGCCAAATGTGATCAAGGGCTTTATTGAGCGCTATCCTCGCGTTTCATTGCATATGCATCAGGGGTCGCCCACGCAAATCGCGGAAGCGGTTTCGAAAGGGAATGCCGACTTCGCTATCGCTACCGAAGCGCTGCACCTGTATGACGATCTGGTGATGCTGCCATGCTACCACTGGAATCGCTCTATCGTCGTCACGCCAGAGCACCCGCTGGCCGCTAAATCATCGGTGACGATTGAGGAACTGGCACAGTATCCGCTGGTGACCTACACCTTTGGCTTTACCGGGCGCTCCGAGCTGGATACCGCGTTTAATCGCGCCGGGCTGACGCCGCGTATTGTCTTTACGGCAACCGATGCGGACGTGATAAAAACATACGTCCGACTTGGCCTGGGGGTTGGGGTGATTGCAAGCATGGCCGTCGATCCGATTTCCGACCCGGACCTGGTGCGTGTCGATGCGCATGATATTTTCAGCCATAGCACCACGAAAATTGGTTTTCGCCGCAGCACGTTTTTACGCAGCTATATGTACGACTTTATTCAACGCTTTGCGCCGCATCTGACGCGCGATGTTGTGGATACCGCCGTGGCCTTGCGTTCTAACGAAGAAATTGAAGCCATGTTTAACGATATTAAATTACCGGAAAAGTAATCACGCGCGTGAGTTTTCAGGTATCTCCAGACATGAGGAGATACCTGAATAACCACTAAATTTATGGATTATGGTTTTCGTTTTTTCTGCGATCATATTACCTGTATCGTATTCATGGAAAAGCGCCAGTAAAGTAGTTTCGAATTACCCGCCTCGCAAATTCCGCCTTTCAAATATTTATTTCCGGTCAAAAGATTGATTTATTCATGGGAAACGATTCGTAAATTCACTGGATTTTTGACTAAAGTTTCTTTAGGATTTGTCTCATCTGATGATTAATTGTACCGATTGTTTGGTGCTGAAATGATAAGTGATGCCGATTGTATGAGGTTAGCAATGCCTTCTGGAAACCAGGAACCCCGCAGGGACCCCGAGCTTAAACGCAAAGCATGGCTGGCGGTATTCCTCGGCTCTGCGCTGTTCTGGGTTGTGATTGCGCTGGTTATCTGGCAAGTGTGGGGGTAAGTCATGGTTTCGCAGGAACATCAGCAACCCTCAACGCCAGCACGTCAGCCTCGTGATAGCGTGAAGGAAGCGCGGAGCGAATGTGTGACGAATATTCCAGAATCCTGGAAACTCACACAACAGCAACAGGCATTTATTGATTCATTCGCTGAAGATGAGCAACAGAAACAATAATTGGCGATTTTTTTAATCATCATTTCCAGTACAGGTCATTAACATCCCGTACTGTATTTTCTTATACACCACAGCAATAAGCGCTGAGTAAATCTCAGCATAAAGTATTAAACAAATGTCGGTGTAGCCTATGCAAACTGTGAATCTTAAATATTGGTCATGGATTGGGGCGTTCTCAGTATCGCTCTTGTTCTGGGCTCAACTTATCTGGATTGTCTCTTTCTGATCGTATGCCGGTAAATGCCCGATGGCGCAACGTCATCGGGCCTGCGCATGCCGATTCCCGTCCGTAAGGTTTCTCCTCTTTTATCAATTCGGGTTGTTATCAAAACGTTACATTCTGTTTGTGTTATCTTTAATACTAACCCTGAGGAGAATCAGGGTATCCAACCCTGTTATTAAGGAGGAGCTATGTCGTCAACCCTACGAGAAGCCAGTAAGGACACGTTGCAGGCCAAAGACAAAACCTATCATTACTACAGTCTGCCCCTGGCTGCCAAAAAACTGGGCGATATTACCCGCTTGCCCAAGTCGCTAAAAGTTCTGCTTGAAAACCTGCTGCGCTGGCAGGACGGTGACTCTGTTACCGAAGAAGATATTCAGGCGTTAGCCGGGTGGCTGAAAAAAGCCCATGCCGACCGCGAAATTGCCTATCGACCCGCCCGTGTATTAATGCAGGATTTTACCGGCGTCCCGGCGGTGGTGGATCTGGCCGCCATGCGCGAAGCGGTCAAACGCCTCGGCGGGGATACTGCGAAAGTGAATCCGCTATCCCCGGTAGACCTTGTTATTGACCACTCGGTAACGGTTGATCGCTTTGGCGATGATGACGCTTTCGAAGAGAACGTGCGTCTGGAAATGGAACGCAACCACGAGCGCTATGTGTTCCTGAAATGGGGGCAACAGGCTTTTAGTCGCTTCAGCGTGGTGCCGCCAGGTACCGGGATCTGCCACCAGGTGAACCTGGAGTACCTTGGTAAGGCCGTCTGGAGCGAATTGCAGGCGGGAGAGTGGGTTGCATACCCGGACACGCTGGTCGGCACCGACTCCCACACCACGATGATCAACGGCCTTGGCGTGCTGGGATGGGGCGTCGGGGGGATTGAAGCGGAAGCCGCGATGCTGGGCCAGCCGGTCTCAATGCTCATTCCCGATGTTGTTGGCTTCAAGTTGACCGGTAAGCTGCGTGAAGGTATCACCGCGACCGACCTGGTGCTGACCGTGACCCAGATGCTGCGTAAACACGGCGTCGTTGGTAAATTCGTTGAATTCTACGGCGACGGTCTGGACTCCTTGCCATTGGCCGATCGCGCGACGATAGCAAACATGTCGCCGGAATATGGCGCGACCTGCGGCTTCTTCCCGATTGACGGCATCACCCTCGAATATATGCGTTTAAGCGGCCGTAGCGAGGAGCAGGTTGAGCTGGTCGAAACCTATGCCAAAGCGCAGGGGATGTGGCGAAACCCTGGCGATGAACCTGTTTTCACCAGTTCGCTGGAACTGGATATGGGGGATGTCGAGGCGAGCCTTGCCGGGCCGAAGCGCCCGCAGGATCGGGTTGCGCTGGCAGATGTGCCGAAAGCCTTCGCCGCGAGCACGGAGCTGGAACTGAACACCGCGCAAAAAGACCGGCAGCCAATCGATCATGTTATGAACGGCCATCAATACCAGCTCCCGGACGGCGCTGTCGTGATTGCGGCTATCACCTCCTGTACCAATACTTCAAACCCCAGCGTGCTGATGGCCGCCGGTTTGCTGGCGAAAAAAGCGGTAACGCTGGGACTGAAACGGCAGCCGTGGGTGAAAGCCTCGCTGGCGCCGGGATCGAAAGTGGTCTCGGATTACCTGGCGCAGGCGAAACTCACGCCTTATCTTGATGAACTTGGCTTTAATCTGGTGGGGTATGGGTGCACCACCTGTATTGGTAACTCCGGCCCACTGCCGGAGCCTATCGAAACGGCAATCAAAAAGGGCGACTTGACGGTGGGCGCGGTACTTTCCGGCAACCGTAACTTTGAAGGCCGAATCCATCCGCTGGTGAAAACCAACTGGCTGGCGTCGCCGCCGCTGGTTGTCGCCTATGCGCTGGCGGGCAATATGAATATTAACCTGGCGAAAGAGCCGCTGGGCCACGATCGCAAAGGCGACCCGGTTTATCTGAAGGATATCTGGCCTTCCGCGCAGGAGATCGCCCGCGCCGTTGAACTGGTGTCGTCGGAAATGTTCCACAAAGAGTATGCCGAGGTTTTTGAAGGGACGCCGGAATGGAAAGCGATCAATGTTGATCGCTCAGACACCTATGGATGGCAGGATGACTCCACCTATATCCGCTTGTCGCCGTTCTTTGACGAAATGCAGGTTCAACCCGATCCGGTGGAGGATATTCATGGCGCCCGTATTCTGGCCATGCTGGGGGATTCCGTCACCACTGACCATATCTCCCCGGCGGGCAGCATAAAGGCGGACAGCCCGGCAGGGCGCTATTTGCAGAATCATGGCGTTGAGCGTCGGGACTTCAACTCCTACGGTTCGCGCCGTGGAAACCATGAAGTGATGATGCGCGGTACGTTTGCGAATATTCGTATCCGCAACGAAATGGTTCCCGGCGTTGAAGGGGGAATGACCCGACATTTGCCGGGGACGGAGGTGATCTCCATCTATGATGCAGCGATGCTGTATCAGCAGGAGAAAACGCCGCTGGCGGTGATTGCGGGTAAAGAGTACGGTTCCGGTTCCAGCCGTGACTGGGCGGCCAAAGGCCCGCGTTTGCTGGGTATTCGCGTCGTGATTGCTGAGTCGTTTGAACGTATTCACCGTTCAAACCTGATTGGTATGGGGATTCTACCGCTGGAGTTCCCGCAGGGCGTTACGCGTAAAACGCTCGGGTTAACCGGCGAGGAGACAATTGATATTGCCAGTCTGCAAAACCTGAAGCCTGGCGCCGCCATTCCGGTGACGTTAACCAAAGTGGATGGCAGCACAGAGGTGATTTCGTGCCGGTGCCGTATCGATACCGCAACTGAATTAACCTACTACCAGAATGACGGCATTCTGCATTATGTGATTCGTAATATGTTGCATTAATACATAAAAAAGGCCTGATAGCGCGGTGCTTATCAGGCCTTTAATAGCAAAAATTTATTTACCCAATAAATGCCCCATCTTAGCGGCTTTGGTATCCAGGTAGTGTTCGTTATTTGGGTTACGGCCAACAATCAGCGGTACGCGCTCAACAATATTGATACCTGCTTCCGTCAGAATTTCGACTTTCTTCGGGTTATTGGTCAGCAGACGGACTTCATCGACGCCCAGCAGTTTAAACATATCGGCACACAGGGTGAAATCACGCTCATCGGCGGCAAACCCCAGCTGATGGTTGGCTTCTACGGTATCGTAGCCCTGATCCTGTAACGCGTAGGCGCGAATCTTATTGAGCAGGCCAATATTACGTCCTTCCTGACGGTGGTAGAGCAGAATACCGCGACCTTCTTCCGCGATATGCGTCAGCGCCGCCTCTAACTGAAAACCACAATCGCAGCGCAGACTAAACAATGCGTCGCCGGTCAGACATTCTGAATGGACGCGAGCCAGGACAGGGGTTTGACCAGAGATATCGCCATAAACCAGCGCGACGTGGTCGTGTCCGGTTGCCAGTTCTTCAAATCCCACCATCAGGAAATCGCCCCATGGGGTTGGCAGTTTGGCTTCTGCCACTCGTTTAAGCTGCATGTATTTCTCCAGATAATGCTGGTGTCATCGCCAATTGGCTTCTGTATGTTTCTATTTTGCCATAAGGCGGCGGACTTCACCTAATCGCTGCCGTGCGATCGCTTTTGGAATGGCACAAATTTGTCAATTTTCCGGCACGCCAGGTTTTCAGTTATGATTGTGGCACTTATCGACGAAAGGAGAGGTCATGCTTTCGATTGCGAAGCGCACAACCGTGGGCGCTGCTCTGTTGCTTGTGATGCCGGTTAGCGTATGGATTTCAGGCTGGAACTGGCAACCCGGACACTCGGTCTGGTGGTTAAAATCCTTATACTGGGTGACAGAAACGGTGACGCAGCCGTGGGGAATTATTACGCATGTGCTTCTGTGCGCCTGGTTTCTTTGGTGCCTGAGATTTCGCCTGAAAGCCGCAATGATGCTTTTTGCTATTCTGGCCGGTGCGATCCTGCTGGGGCAGGGGGTAAAATCGCTGGTGAAGGAGCGGGTGCAGGAACCCCGACCCTTTGTTATTTGGCTGGAAAAAACGCACCATATTCCCGTTGATGAGTTCTACACTTTAAAACGTAAAGAACGCGGGCACTTAGTCAAAGAACAACTGTCCGGGCAGCAGGATATTCCGGCTTTTCTGCGTCAACACTGGCAAAAAGAGACCGGATTCGCGTTTCCTTCCGGGCATACCCTGTTTGCCGCAAGCTGGGCGTTGTTGGCGGTAGGACTATTATGGCCGCGCAGGCGTACCCTTACGATTGCGATTTTGTTAGTCTGGGCGACAAGTGTTATGGGCAGTCGCCTGTTGTTGGGTATGCATTGGCCGCGCGATTTAGTTGTCGCGACGTTGATATCCTGGCTTCTGGTGACGCTGGCGACCTGGCTTGCTCAGCGCATTTGCGGGCCGCTTACGCCACCCGTTGAAGAGGCTCGCGAGATAGCGCAGCGGGAGCAAGAACGTTGACGGTGGTTGATTTTCCGTAATTTGCCCTTAAATCATGAGTGGACAGAACGCTTTTCCGTTTCGCGCGCGTCGCGAAAATGGTAATTTAAAGGGCTGAATGCGGTAAGTTGAACACGATTTATTCGCTCAAACCACATAACGGGAAGTAATGTGAAATATTTACTCATTTTCTTACTGGTGTTGGCGATTTTTGTTATTTCGGTGACATTGGGTGCGCAGAACGATCAACAGGTAACGTTTAATTACCTGCTGGCTCAAGGGGAGTACCGTATTTCTACGTTGCTTGCCGTTTTATTTGCCGCAGGCTTTGCTATTGGTTGGCTAATTTGCGGCCTGTTCTGGCTGCGTGTTCGCGTCTCCCTGGTGCGTGCCGAACGTAAAATCAAACGACTGGAAAACCAGCTTTCGCCTGCGACCGACGTTGCGGTATCTGCCGATTCGTCGGTTGTGAAGGAATAATCATTTATGCTGGAGTTGTTGTTTCTGCTTTTACCTGTAGCGGCAGCCTATGGCTGGTATATGGGTCGCAGAAGTGCGCAACAAACAAAACAGGACGAAGCTAACCGTCTTTCTCGCGACTATGTGGCGGGGGTTAACTTCCTCCTGAGTAACCAACAGGATAAAGCGGTGGATCTGTTCCTCGACATGCTGAAAGAGGATACCGGCACCGTTGAGGCTCATCTCACTCTTGGAAACCTGTTTCGCTCTCGCGGTGAAGTAGACCGCGCCATCCGCATCCACCAGACCTTAATGGAAAGCGCGTCGCTGACTTATGAGCAGCGTCTGCTGGCTGTGCAGCAACTGGGGCGTGATTACATGGCGGCCGGGTTGTATGACCGGGCGGAAGATATGTTCAACCAGCTCACGGATGAAACGGATTTCCGCGTAGGGGCGTTGCAACAGCTGTTGCAAATTTATCAGGCGACCAGCGACTGGCAGAAAGCGATTGATGTGGCTGAGCGGCTGGTGAAGCTCGGCAAAGATAAGCAGCGCATTGAGATCGCACATTTCTATTGTGAACTGGCGCTGCAACAGATGGGCTGCGATGATATGGATCGCGCCATGACGTTGCTGAAAAAAGGTGCCGCCGCAGACAAAAACAGCGCCCGTGTTTCTATCATGATGGGCCGTGTGTTTATGGCAAAGGGGGAATACGCCAAAGCGGTGGAGAGCTTACAGCGGGTTATCTCCCAGGATAAAGAACTGGTCAGTGAAACGCTGGAGATGTTGCAGACGTGCTATCAGCAGCTTGGTAAAAATGATGAATGGGCGGAGTTCTTACGTCGGGCTGTGGAAGAAAACACCGGCGCCGCCGCTGAGTTGATGCTTGCCGATATTCTGGAAGCGCGGGAAGGGCACGACACTGCGCAGGTCTATATCACTCGCCAGTTACAGCGCCATCCGACCATGCGGGTGTTTCATAAGCTGATGGATTATCACCTCAATGAGGCAGAAGAAGGGCGCGCGAAAGAGAGCCTGATGGTGCTGCGTGATATGGTCGGTGAGCAGGTACGCAGCAAGCCGCGTTATCGCTGCCAGAAGTGCGGGTTTACCGCCTATACCATGTACTGGCATTGTCCTTCCTGCCGGGCGTGGTCGACGATTAAACCTATTCGCGGCCTTGACGGGCAGTAGTTTAAAAAAAACCTGTGTTTTAGTTACAACATCCTGTTAGTTTTTACCTGTCCCTCACACTGGCATCCGGGCAATATCGCCTCGCAGGGGTATAATCGCGCCTGTTCATTTTGCCCTTGCGCAGGTAGAATGCACGCCGTTTACCCATTTCGCGCCGCACCCGGCGCCCATCATCAAGAAGGTCTGGTCATGACGTTTACTGCTTCATCTTCTTCCCGCGCTGTTACCGATTCTCCTGTCGTTGTTGCTCTGGATTACAATAATCGTGATAACGCGCTGGCTTTCGTCGACAGAATCGACCCGCGTGATTGCCGCCTGAAAGTCGGCAAAGAGATGTTCACGTTGTTCGGCCCGCAGTTGGTTCGTGATTTGCAGCAGCGCGGCTTCGATATCTTTCTTGACCTGAAATTTCATGATATTCCAAATACCACGGCACATGCCGTTGCAGCGGCGGCAGATCTGGGCGTATGGATGGTTAACGTCCATGCGTCGGGTGGGGCGCGAATGATGACCGCAGCGCGCGAAGCCTTACTGCCGCTGGGTAAGGATGCGCCATTGCTGATTGCGGTGACGGTACTGACCAGCATGGAAGCCAGCGATCTGGCGGATCTTGGCGTGACATTGTCACCGGCTGAGCATGCGGAACGTCTGGCGCGCCTGACGCAAAATTGCGGGCTGGATGGCGTGGTCTGCTCGGCGCAGGAAGCGGTGCGCTTTAAGCAGGAATTTGGCACAGAGTTTAAGCTGGTAACGCCGGGTATTCGTCCTCAGGGATCTGACGCTGGCGATCAGCGCCGTATCATGACGCCGGAACAGGCGCTGGCGGCGGGCGTGGACTATATGGTTATAGGACGACCGGTTACGCAGTCTGCTGACCCTGCGCAAACCCTGAAGGCCATTAATGCATCACTGAAACGGGGAGCCTGATGAACAATTCTGACAGCCGTCTGGTCTATTCCACGGAAACGGGCCGGATTGACGAACCGAAAGCGGCGGTTGAACGCCCAAAGGGTGATGGTATCTTTCGTATTCAGCGCCAGACCAGTGGGCGGAAAGGTAAGGGGGTGTGCCTCGTTACCGGCATTGATATGGATGATGCTGAACTGACCAAACTGGCCGCAGAGCTGAAGAAAAAATGCGGCTGCGGTGGGGCGGTTAAAGAGGGAATAATTGAAATTCAGGGCGATAAGCGCGATCTGATTAAATCATTACTGGAAGCCAAAGGAATGAAAGTTAAACTGGCTGGCGGCTAATGAAAAAAGCCACGATAGTTATTTATCGTGGCTTTAAATTTCACTGTGTATATTTAGAGTAAAGACCTGTAAAGAATTACCGTATTATTATTTCGAGCCGGTCGACCGTAGATTATTTACCTACCTGATGGCCGATAACACCACCTACCGCAGCCCCGCCTAGCGTACCCAGCGTGCTACCGTCAGTTAAAATAGCACCGCCCAACGCCCCAGCCCCTGCACCGATCGCAGTGTTACGGTCACGTTTAGACCAATTAGAGCAAGCGCTCAGAGACATCGCCAGGGTAATTGCCAGAACAGCGGCGGTCATTTTTTTGCTCGTCATAAACATAATACTTTCTCCTGAATAATTGATTCACGGAAGTAAGTTCTCTTTAATTATAGCTAAAATGATGTTCATTAAAGCCATTAAAGAGACTGTCCGCAAAACCTTGTTGCGCAGGGGTAACAGCTTAAAATCACGCAGGTGATAGTCACTTCCTGTTATATCGCTAATATAAATTTTACGACTTTACCCTGTTAATAACAGGTAAATAGTCTTAATTAGATTGTCGGAAAAATCTCAGAGGGGAGAGATGATTTGCCATCCGGCAAATCATCTGCAATGCGCTCAGGCGCGAGGTTCGATGATGTTCACCGTCAGCCCGGTGCGTTCCAGTTGCATTTGATGGTCCGCACTTATTCTGGAATCGGTGATCACGCGGCTAAAACGTGTTAACGGCCCCAGCGTATAAGGATGTACTGCGCCGAATTTAGAGCTGTCCGTCAGAACAATGGCTTCAGAGCCTTTTTCCAGTACGGCGTTAACCACATCCGATCGCATCATGTCCCGTCCGGTAAACCCAGTATCCGGCTGCCAGCCATCGATACCGATAAAGGCCTTACTGAAGTGAACCTGCTGGATAAACTGGCGGGTCAATGGCCCGACCATACTTTCACTTTTTTTCTGGTAGATTCCGCCAAGGAGGATCACTTCGCACGGCGTCTCTTTGAGCAAGTGAGCGATATAGCTACTCACCGTAATAATGGTGACATCCTTTTGTTCCGCTAACGTTCTGGCCAGCAGGGCATTGCTGCTGCCGTTTTCAATAAATACGGATTCGCCGGGGCTGACCAGTGATGCGGCAAATTCAGCCAGTTCGCGTTTGAGCGTGTAATTGGTCATCATGCGCGTTTCGACGTCATCGCTGTCCAGAGAGACGGCAAAACCATGCGCACGGCGCAGATAGCTCTGTTTTTCCAGGGTGTTAAGATCCTGTCGGATCGTGACTTCAGAGACGCCAGTGATTTTCGCCAGCTCAGCCACGCTCATCTGGCCTTTATCAATGACCATTTGCAAAATTGATTGTTGTCGGGAATTCATAATTTTAATTTTTATAACGGTATCAGTACCGGGGAGTATAAGGGATGCTGCGTTTCCTGAGTCAGGTGCCACGAAAAGCTCGCGTCACTTAGATCTCCCACGGAGCCCGGGGTTTCGTCGAGGAGGCGTCGGTATCTTCTTTCACCTGACTTAACAACTCCGCTTTAAGAATTTCAAGGTTGTGGATGGCAGAGTGGTAATCGCCAGCAACAAGGATATCCAGCACGGTATCAATGCGTTCGGCAACACGTTGGGCGTCGATATCAGACATGGTTATCATCCTTACGTCAAAAATGTATGAATTTCATGATGCAAAAAATAATGCCAAAAGAGAAGGGGAAAAACAGGATTCGCCAAAACCATTGGGTAATATTATATATTCTGTTATTACATGCAGATAAGTTTGTTACCAGAGGCCTCTTACCCTGTCCCGAACGCCTGTTTTTTGCCCACCTCAGCGCATCTTTTTATTCAGATAACGTTTGTACCAGCGTTCAAAAGCGGCGGCGGGCATGGGTTTGGCAAACAGGAACCCCTGGCGCTCGTTGACGCCATTCTTGGTTAAAAATGCATCTTCTTTTGCGCTTTCGACGCCTTCCGCAATCACCTGTAGATTTAACGCCTGCGCTACGGCGACGATCGCGCGTACTAACGATTGCGAAACCGACCGCTTATGAATGTCTCTGACAAACGTCTGATCCAGCTTGACCGCATCAATGGGGAAGCGGGCAAGCTGAGAAAGCGACGAGTAGCCGGTGCCAAAATCGTCCAGATGTATCTGTGCGCCAAGCTGGCTGAATTGCTGGATGACGGTCAGCGCCAGCTCTTCGTTTTCAATCAAACAGCTTTCTGTCAGTTCGACATCAATCGGGCAATATTCGAAGTTCAGTTCATGAAGCACCTGCTTCAGGTCGGTAAAAATAGTTTGATCCGCGAGCTGGCGGGCGGATACATTCACCGCGACGCGCAGGTTGATGCCTTTGCTGCGCCATTTGGCGACCTGCCGTACAACATCCATCATCACCCATCGCCCCAGCGGGACAATCAGCCCAGACTCTTCGGCGTAGGAGATAAACTCCAGCGGGGGAATTAACCCGCGTTCCGGTGATTGCCAGCGCACCAGCGCTTCGAGGCTGCGGACTTCGCCGCGCCAGGTCATCTTCGGCTGGTAGTGGATCAGGAGCTGATCGTTTTCCAGCGCTTTGCGCAGATTGGTGTCCAGCCAAAGATACTCAAAGACGCGCTGGTTCATCTCGGGAGAGAACACGCAAAACTGTCCACGTCCGCCTTCTTTCGCGGTGTACATTGCGGTATCCGCATTACGAATCACGCTTTCACTGTCATGCCCGTGCTGTGGCGCAAGGGCGATACCGATAGAACAGCCGGTATACACCTCGATAAGGCCAATGCGAAAGGGTTGACGTAAGCGTGTGAGAATTCGCGATGCCATGGCCTCCAGTGACCCTTGCGAAGTCTGCGTGGCGAGAACGATAAACTCATCGCCGCCGAGGCGGGCCAGCAGTTGATTCTCCTCAAGGCAACTCAGGATCGCCAGCGAGACGGCCTGTAACAGCTGGTCTCCAAACATATGCCCGTAGGCGTCGTTCACCCTTTTGAAGTTGTCCAGGTCCAGATAGACGATACCAACCTGATTGTCGCCCGCGTTTTCAATGGCATCGTTAATCAGCTCATGAATGGCATTCCGGTTAGGCAGCCCGGTGATTGTGTCCGTATTCGCCAGTACGCGTAAACGCTCCTGCGTACGCCGCTCCTCGGTAATGTCGGTGCCTGAACAGATTAAAAAGATTTCGTTCTTACCGCTGCCGCTATGGACAAATTTATTCCGAAACAGAAACAGTCGCTGGCCTTTGCGGGTCTTTACCCAGCGTTCGATCTCATAAGAGTTGCCGTTGCGGAAAAAACCGCTGATGTTGCGCCTGGAGGCCGCGGCTTCGCGCCGGCTCATAAATAATTTGAAGACGCTTTGCCCAATGACGTCATGCTCTTTTAACCCGGTGTATTCTTCGCAAAGACGGTTAAAACGCTGGATATTCCCGCGGCTGTCAAGGATTACGATCGCTGAGTTGGCCTCTGATACCACCTGCTCTGCAAAGGAGAGTCCCAGAACGGCCTCCTGCGTATCTGAGGGCGCATCATGCCAGACCGATACGTTTCCTGCCCATTCGCGCTTGTTGATTTTTCGCCCGACAAGTTGCACGGGAACGGCATTATGTTCACCGGGAAGGGTGAGTAACAGGCTTGACGTGATGACGGTCATCTCCCGGATGCGGTCAGCCTGCTCGGACGATAACGCAACGGTCTGGTCAGCGTCGGCAGCCTCAGTCGCGGATAAACGCAGGGTGTCGCAGTCATCCGATAAACGCCAGTAAGGGCTATGGGTTCCCAAATCGCTAAACAATGAAACAGGCTCCAGAACGTCTTTCATGATGCTTACCATCCCGTTTAAAGCGCATACAGCCTCAGGAGAAAGGTTAGCCATGATTCGTACGAGGTAATTATGGCTGAACATATTGTTTTACTTATGTATTTATATGTAATCCAGATTCAGAAAAAAGCATAGCGAGCGGATAAAAATAATTCTGAACGGATGAGTGAAGTGTAGCGTGAGGTGGGTGGAGCGGGCAGAAAAAAAACGGCCTTTCCGGTTAAAGAAAGGCCGCTACATCAAAAACGTCAGGCGACAGGCCGGGCGATAATGCTACGGGTTTCCATGCGAACTTCCGCGATCGTTACATCGATCACATCCGTCACTTTGTATACCGTTTCACCTTTGATCTGCACGGTGCCGCTTTCCTGGCTGCAAACCAGCTCGTCACGTACGGCATGCAGGAACGGCGCCGGGATAAAGGCCATTGCGCCATTATCGACCAGGCGAACGCGCATCCCGCCGCGGCTGATATCAACGATTTCCGCCGCAAAGCGTGTTTCTGTACCGGCTTTATCATTCAGGAAGCGCGCATATAACCAGTCTCCGACGTCACGTTCCGCCATACGGTTCAGGCGGCGGCGTTCGGCCATCTGCTGCGTTGTCTCTTCCTGTGGACGCGCGATGGTTTCGCCTTTGATGACGGCCTTCAGCAGGCGGTGGTTAATCATGTCGCCGTATTTACGAATCGGAGAGGTCCAGGTTGCATACGCTTCCAGACCCAGTCCGAAGTGAGGGCCCGGTTCGGTGCTGATCTCTGCGAATGACTGGAAGCGACGAATGCGGCTGTCCAGGAAACCGGACGGTTGGGCATCCAGCTCGCGGCGCAGTTTGCAGAAGCCTTCCAGGGTTAATACGTCTCCTGCGTCAACGTGCAGGCCATGCGTTTTCAACAACGCTGCCAGCGCGTCGGCGTTGGCCGGGTCAAAGCCCATGTGAACGTTGTAAATGCCAAAGCCCAGTTTGTCGCGCAGCACGCGGGCGGCGCAAATGTTCGCCGCGATCATGGACTCTTCCACAATGCGGTTCGCAATGCGGCGAGGTTCCGCGACGATATCCAGCACTTCGCCTTTCTCTCCAAGAATAAAGCGATAGTCCGGGCGATCTTTGAACACCAGCGCATGGTTGTGACGCCATTCGCCACGGCTCAGGCAAATGCGCTGGAGCAGGCGGATCTGTTGGGCGATAGCGTCACTCTCAGGCTGCCAGCTGCCGGTATTTTCCAGCCAGTCGGAGACATTGTCGTAGGCCAGTTTGGCTTTCGACTTGATCGTGGCCGCAAAGAAGGTGATGTCATCTTCAATAGTGCCGTCGGCGGCAATGGTCATGCGGCAGGCCAGTGCCGGACGAACTTCCTGCGCGCGCAGGGAACAGAGGTCGTCAGACAGTTCGCGCGGCAACATCGGGATGTTGAAGCCCGGCAGATAGTTGGTAAACGCCCGGATTTTTGCGATGTTATCCAGCTTGCTGCCTTCCGCAATCCACGCGGTCGGGTCAGCAATCGCAACCGTCAGTTGCAGCTTACCTTCGCCCAACTCTTGCGCATAAAGGGCGTCATCCATGTCTTCGGTGCTGGCACTGTCGATAGTGACAAAATCCAGCGCGGTCAGATCCTGGCGTACCAGATCTTCATCAAGCATTTCTGTCGCCGCGCCGTTCGGCGCTTCTTTTTCGAGATTATGGCGAGCCAGCGTGACCCACCACGGTACGAAGTGATCGTCGGCGAAGGTGATGAACTGGGTTAACTCGGCGTAGAAAGAGCGGTCGCCTTTCAGCGGATGACGGCGCATTTCGGCAACGGCCCAGTCACCCTCTTTAAATTCGTGTTCCACGCCACGGGCGGCACGGCATGGGATAGCGTCTTTCAGCAACGGATGATCCGGTACGATGGACAGACGATCGTTTTTACCCTGGATTTTGCCCACGAAGCGGGTCAGGAACGGCTCGATCAGTTCTTCTGGCTCGGCGGACTCGCGTTCTTTTTCCGTATGGATCACCGCGACAATACGGTCGCCATGCATGACTTTTTTCATCTGCGGCGGCGGGATGAAATAACTTTTTTGTGCATCGACTTCCAGGAAGCCAAAGCCTTTTTCCGTGGCTTTTACCACCCCTTCAGCACGCGGCGTCTGGGAATGTAGTTGCTGTTTAAGCTGCGCTAGCAGCGGGTTGTCCTGAAACATAATTGTCTATTTTCGTGGCCAAAAGAGCGGCTGACAGTTTTACGCGATTCTGCCTGGCGCAGCAAGCGCTCTTTCAGTAAAGGCGCGGTTAATGTGTTTCGCCCAACGCGATTTTTAAACGGTTCAACCAACCGCACAATCCGCACCAGCCCAGCAAGTTGACGGCCTGTTCCAGTGACGCCCCTTGTTCGAGTAACGGCGTGAATTGCGCAGCGCTAAAACGATCGGGCGCCCTGGTCAGCCATTGTATCGCTTGCGTGACAGGACGCTCAACCGGATGTTGGCTTTCCCAGTGCTGTATCTCCCGTTCACCCCGGCGGAACACCGAAATTGTCTCTGCCCATTCGCCCGCGTGGCGTGACTGTTCATTAAAACAGGCGACGCTGCCATTGATGCGTGACGTGAGCAGCGTGGCGAGCGGGAGCGACGCCGGTGGCGCATCCGTACGCAGGGCGCTGGTGAGCAGTGTGCCAAGTAAAGAAAGCAGGGCGGGTTCGTGAACCAGGACTGGCGCGAGCGTCAGCAGTTCTGCAACCGGCTGATGGTGAGACAGGCACTCCAGCTGTTCGGCGCTGGCGTAACGTATTTCCACGCCTTCCTGAGCCGGGTGCCATTGCGCGTCCTTTTCCTGGAAAAGCTGCGCATCGGCGAATTGCTGTATATCCAGACCCGGCACCCAGCGGACGGGGTGTCCACGATAAGCCTGGAATATCGCCACGACGCGCGCCTGAAAACCCACAAAACCAATAATCTGGTTTATCAGAATGATGTCGCAGGTCGTCAGACCCACATCGTCAAGATGCTGGCGGTCGCGGGCATTAATGACCGCAGGGGAACTGGCCAGTTGACGCGCGTATTGCGTGATTTGCGCCAGTCGGTGGTTACTCTCCCGGGAGGAGTCCGGGCCGGGAAGCGGGGTTAGTCGCGCGGCGTAATGGTTACAGAGCCGCTGTACGCCATAGACCTGGGCAACGGTCAATGCGGTACTCATTCGTTCATAGGCGCTGAACGTGTGGAGACGATTCTGTGTGACGCGCTCGGGAAAGAGGCGTTGAGCAAGTTGACGGGCAGGGTGCAACCAGGACTGAAAGGGTAAAAGCACGTCTTCGGCGATCGCTAAATCCAGCAGAAAACTGTCCTCGACGTTCGCGGCTTCCGGCACCAGCGGGAGAACCTCTTGCGGATAAGTGCTGGACTGGGTTTCATGATACCAGTGGCTTTTGCCTTCAATTCGGCGTTGTTCCATGGGCGTTCCTTGGTCTAAAAGTGGCGACCCGGACACGTCGTCGTCGAATCACGCCGGATCGTTTTCGCTGCATTATCCTGGCGTAAGCAAGAGAGGGGATAAAAGATTGTTAGGTGATAATAAATATCAGAATGATATATACCGCGATGCGACAGCGCGCGAAGAATGGAAGGGGGTGAAAGGCGTCATCAGAGAAGGGAATAATGGGCGACGCTGCGCCGCCCATTGCGGGAAGTGAAACGATTATTTCAGTTCCAGTTCGTTCATGGCTGCGATGCTGAAACCGCCGTCGACGTGAACGACTTCACCGGAGATACCGGCAGACAGATCGGAGCACAGGAAGGCGGCAGAGTTGCCCACATCTTCAATGGTAACGGTGCGGCGAATCGGCGTAACCGCTTCGCAATGCGACAGCATTTTACGGAAATCTTTGATGCCGGACGCGGCCAGAGTACGGATCGGACCTGCGGAGATTGCGTTAACACGAACACCTTCCGGGCCCATCGCGTTAGCCATGTAACGCACGTTTGCTTCCAGAGACGCTTTTGCCAGACCCATGACGTTGTAGTTCGGGATTGCGCGCTCAGCACCCAGATAAGACAGGGTCAGCAGGGCGGAACCCGGATTCAGCATGGTACGGCAAGCTTTTGCCATCGCCACAAAGCTGTAAGAGCTGATGTCGTGTGCGATTTTAAAGCCTTCACGGGTAACGGCATCCACATAGTCGCCATCCAGCTGATCGCCAGGCGCGAAGCCGATAGAGTGAACGAAACCGTCGAATTTCGGCCAGACTTTACCCAGCTCGGCAAACATAGCGTCGATGCTGGCATCTTCAGCCACATCACACTGCAACACGATGCTGGAATCCAGTTGAGCGGCAAACTCTTCCACGCGGCCTTTCAGTTTGTCGTTCTGGTAGGTGAACGCCAGTTCAGCTCCTTCGCGGCGCATCGCCTGAGCGATACCGTAGGCGATGGACAATTTGCTGGCAACACCCGTTACCAGAATGCGCTTACCGGAAAGAAAACCCATAGCTTTAATCCTTATAGTCATTACTTATTTTTTGCTTTTAATATCAATAAATTAAAAGCAACATTTCAAAGTTATTCGAAATTAGCTCGAAATTATATCCCACTCACAGCCCTTTGTGTCACGATATTTTTCCGTCATTTCCCGTGACTTAGCTCCGGGGCGGCGCAGGACGAGCCTGTTCACTTTCGATATTTTCCTGCATCCGTCCAGTATATCACTCGCTATCAGGTTCGCCTCATCCAACCAGCACGAGCGGGTGACGCGCTGCGAATATAAGGGATAAATACATTTGGACGAATCATAATGGTTGCATGACTAATTCTACTTATGTATTATTCGCAGCCGGTTCGTTATGACGCGTAAGTGCGTGATAACTCACAAGAACCGTCAAACCGCCATTAGCTCATCTGGAAGAGCGAACGACATTTGTTGTGGGTGTTGTAGGGAACGGGGTTCGAGGCCTCGATGGCGGCCCAGGCCGACTTAGCTCAGTAGGTAGAGCAACTGACTTGTAATCAGTAGGTCACCAGTTCGATTCCGGTAGTCGGCACCATCTCAAACGTTTCCAGTGTTTTCTGACTTCACAAAAGCCCGCGTATCGCCATTTCTTCTCTCCCGTCAAAACCGCGCTTCAACGGGAAAGAAGAGTCTGAACTTACGGTTTACCTGCCAGTCGAGACCTTTTCAAATCGATAAAACAGGTTCGGCTCACTCATAATATAAATGTTGCCGGCCTTATCCATCGACACGCCTTCAGGTTGCGGGATATCTTCCTCAAGACCATTTTCGCCCTGCGTTAATGACATCCGGCGCAGCACATTGCCGTTCAGGTCTATCTCTGTCAGGCTGCGTGACTCATCAGATAAGATCAGCAGATGTTCACCGTGGATGTGAAGGGCGGAGATATCGTCTACGTCCAGATTTTTAATCAGATCATCCAGCGGGACGATCTCAGAAAAATGAGTAAGGCCGCCGTCGCTTTGGGTTCGGTACAGCATGACCGGTTTACGTTCTTTGGCGAAATAGAGTTCATTTCGTCCGGCCATCCAGGCAATGCCTTCGATTCCCCGATTGCGCGCGTTCTCAAACAGGTCTGTTTCTATTTTTCTCACTGACCTGACGTCCAGATTCTGGCTGAGCTGGTAAACATACATCGCGGAGTCTGCTTCATCGACCAGTAAGTATGTCCCGTTACCCGCGTATTCGATTGATTCAGCATCTTTAATCCGATCTGCGATGCTTTTTCTGGCGAGTATTTCTCCATTTTTAGACAGTTTGAGGATGGTGGCGGGTCTGTTGAGGGTGGCGACAAAAACATCTTCTTCGGGCACGTAGCTCAGGGAGGATAAATTGTCGATCCCGGACAACGGTTTTTTGAAGTCCAGAGTGTAGCCGAATGCCGGTTCAGTCTGGTTGTCAGCGCGAGTGAATGCAAAAGCGGACGCCAGTAGCACAGCCAGCGCCAGACACAGGATCAGCCAGGAATATTTTCTCATGGGCGCTCCTGCATTCGGGGCGCGCGGTGGATGGCCAAATGGCCGTTAATTGATTCAGACAACAACATCATAACGCTCCTTCAGGCTAGCGATCTTTTCGCCAGGCGTCGGCGGTGAGGGCTTCGCCGAAGTGTCCTGCGATCAAACGGCGGGTGAGTTCATGTAACGGAGAGGCGAGAACATCAGCGGTGCTGCCGCGTTCGACCACTTCGCCCTGGTGCATGACCAGCACCTGATCGCTGATGTGTTTCATCATCCCCAGATGCTGAGTGACGTAGATATACGAAATCCCCTGTTTTTCCTGGAGTTCCAGCATCAGGTTGATGAGCTGCGAGCGCATCGACATATCGAGCGAAGCCAGCGCTTCGTCGGCGATGATCACCTTCGGGCGTAAAATCAGGGCGCGGGCTAATCCCAGACGCTGTTTCTGCCCTGGCGCCAGCATGTGCGGATAATAGCTGACGTGGTCAGGGAGAAGGCCGACCATCCGCATGGTTTCAATAATCTGCTTACGTCGCTGCTCCGGTTCCAGATCGGTGTTCAACCGCAGCGGGAAATCCAGAATCTGCGAGATGCGCTGTCGCGGATTGAGTGACGTTGACGGGTCCTGAAAAATCATGCGGATGCGCTGGCTGCGAAACGAGTAGTCGCCGTATTTCAGCGGATGATCGTCAATCAGCAGTTCGCCGCTGGTCGGCGCGATCATTCCTGCCAGCATTTTCGCCAGCGTGGATTTGCCGGAGCCATTCTCGCCAATAATGGCGAGCGTCTGGCGTTCGCGTAAGGTGAAGCTGAGCGGCTTTACCGCCTCGACGGTCTGACGCCGGAACCATCCTGTACGGTAGCGGAAGGTTTTACTCAGGTTACGCACTTCGAGCAGGGTTTCCACCATGTCACTCTTTCTCCATATTCAGCGGAAAATGACAGGCGTAGAGATGATTCTTCGCCCCGGTCAGACGCGGGGTTTCAATGCATTCTCGTTGAGCATACGGGCAACGCGGCCCCAGACGACAACCTATCGGTAATTGTTCCAGCAGCGGGATTGCCCCTGGCATGGTATTCAGGCGGCTTTTATGCGGCATGGCGCTGCCAAAATCCGGTATCGCGCGGATGAGCGCCTGAGTATAAGGGTGGTGAGGCGTAGCCACCAGATCCTTACTGGGCGCAGTTTCAACCGTCTGCCCGCAATACAGAACGTTAATTTTGTCTGCCCACTGGCTGAGCATTTGCAGGTCATGGCTGATCAGCAAAATAGTGGTATTGCTGTTCTGGTTCAGGCGCGTCAGCAGGCGGAAAATCTGCGCCTGGGTGGTGGGTTCCATCGCGTTGGTCGGTTCGTCGGCAATCAGCAAGCGCGGTTGATTGGCGAGCGCAATGGCGATCATGACTTTCTGACATTCGCCATCCGTCAGCTCATACGGAAAACTGCGCATCGCGTCTTTGTGATCTTTAATGCCGATCCGGTGCAACAGTTCAATGGCACGGCGTTTTCGCCAGCCAATACGCTGCCACCAGCGACCTTTATAGGTCCAGGCGGGAATATTCTGCATCAGTTGACGGCCAATGCGCTCCGAAGGATCAAGGCACGACTGCGGTTCCTGAAAGATCATCGACACGTTATGGCCGACCAGTTTGCGGCGCTCGCGCGCGGAAAGACGCAGCAGGTCGATATCGTCAAAGCGCATACGGTCGGCGGTGACGCGCCAGTTGTCTTTCGCCACACCGCAAATGGCTTTCGCAATCAGGCTTTTCCCGGAGCCGGATTCGCCGACCAGCCCACGAATTTCCCCTTCATTTAACGTCATGCTGACCCGATCTACGGCTTTAACCCAGTCTTCGCCGGTTTTAAATTCAATGGTCAGGTTACGTATATCCAGTAACGGCATTATTCCACCCCCGCGATAATCGCGCGCCGGATGCCGTCGCCAAGCAGGTTCACCAGCAGAACGCTGATCATAATTGCCGCGCCAGGTAACATCACCGTCCACGGCGCGACATATATCAGCTCCAGCGCGTCGCCGAGCATGGCGCCCCATTCAGGAGAGGGGAGTTGCGCGCCGAGGTCGAGAAAACCGAGCGCGGCGATATCGAGGATCGCCATCGACAACGCGCGGGTGATTTCGGTAATCAGACCGGCGGTAATATTGGGCAGAATGGCGAACCAGAGAATATTGAGCGTGGTGGCGCCATCTAGACGCGCGGCGATCACATACTCTTTTTCCAGCTCGTCATGCACCATGCTGTAGACCGAGCGCACCATACGCGGCAGCAGTGCGAGCCAGACGGCAAACATTGCGTGACTCAGATGCGGCCCGGCAAAGGCAACAACGATAATCGCCAACAGCAACGACGGAATAGAGAGCAGGGTGTCCAGAATATGGTTGAGTACGGCGGAGCGTAAGCCGTGCGTAGCCCCGGCGACAACGCCCAGAATCAGGCCGCACAGCGTTGCCGCCAGCGTGACGATAAACGCGCCGCCGACGGTGGGCGCCGCGCCGCTCAGCAGGCGACTTAAAACGTCACGCCCCAGATCGTCCGTGCCCAGAAAAAACGAGACTTCGCCATAGCGCGACCAGGACGGTGGCAACAACTGGTAGCCGAGGAACTGCTGATCGATGCCGTAGGGAGCAAACCAGCTGCCAAAAATACACAGCACCACCAGACCTGCGCAGCCGTAAAGACCGACCATCGCAGAAGCGTCGCCATAAAATTTGCGCCAGGCAGTGCGCAGCGTTCCCGGTGGGCGCTTTTCGCTGTACACACTATCGTA
The DNA here is from genome assembly GCF_030333655.1 of Citrobacter sp. CK180. Lineage (NCBI taxonomy): Bacteria > Pseudomonadati > Pseudomonadota > Gammaproteobacteria > Enterobacterales > Enterobacteriaceae > Citrobacter > Citrobacter sp. CK180. Next base: position 258,108 of record NZ_JAOWFM010000054.1, read on the forward strand.
AGGCATACCATTCCTTATGTTTCAGAGGGTTAGCCATAGCACCCAAAATATCAGAGATCACGTTGACGATAATCACCAGCGAACCAACCACCATTACGCCTGCGGAAATAGCGGCGTAGTCCTGCTGGCGGATAGCGTTGATCAACCAGCGTCCCAGCCCCGGCCAGCTAAAGACCATCTCGGTGATCATCGCCAGCGTCAGCATGGTGGAAAACTGCAAGCCGAGACGCGGGATCACCGGCGGCAGCGCGTTGTGCAGCACATGTCGACGCAGAATCGTCAGCCGTGACAGACCGCGCGTCGCCGCTGCCTTCACGTAATTCTGGTCATACACTTCAATAGTGCTGATGCGCATCAGACGAATCACTTCCGTGGTGGGGGCGACGGCCAGCGTCAGCACCGGCAATACCATATGGCGCACTGCGCTCATCACCATCTCATCGCGCCAGGGCGAGTCGGAAATCCAGGCATCAATAATGGCGAAACCGGTGACCGGCTTCACTTCGTAAAGCAGATCAAAACGACCTGATACCGGCAGCCAGCCGAGCGTGAGCGAGAAAAACAGCGTCAACAGCAGCGCCAGCCAGAAGACCGGAATCGAAAATCCCACTAAGGCGAGGGCGCTGATGAAACGGTCTGGCCATTTATTCCGCGTTACGCCTGCCAGCATCCCCACCGGGATCCCGACCATCAGAGCAAAGCCGAAAGCGAGAATGCACAGCTCCATCGTGGCGGGAAAAACCTCTTTGAGCTGTTCAGAGATCAGCTGGCCGTTAATGCTGGAAACGCCAAAATCCCAGTGGATCAGGCTGTTAAACCAGAAAACCCAGGCGTTCCACAACGATGCGCCCTGTAATGGCGCATGGGGCGTGAAATAGCTCAGGCTAAAGCCGATAAAGGTCAGAAAGAACAGCGTGACCAACAGCAGCAGAAACCGACGCAGGGTGAAAATAATCATGGTTTTTTCACCTCATCTTCTTTTTCCCGCGAAACACCGGCAAACGAGGCGTTACCAAAGGGACTTAAAACCAGCCCTTTAATATCATAGCGATAAGCCTGTAAACGCAGCGAGGAGGCGAGCGGCAGTATCGGCAGCTCTTTTGCCAGAATATTTTGCGCTTCATCATACGCGTCAATACGCGCCGCAAGCTGCTGGGACGAGAGCGCTTTTCGCAGAATGCCGTCAAACTCAGGATGGCACCAGTGTGCAAAGTTGGTCTGCGAGTTAATGGCGGCGCAGCTCAGCAACGGCCTGAAGAAGCTGTCTGGATCGTTACTGTCGGTTGCCCAACCGGACAACGTCAGATCATGGTTCATGTCCATTAACCGCGCCTCCTGGAAACGACCTTCTACCGGAACAATCACCACTTTTACGCCGACCTGCGCCATATCCGCCTGGATCAGCTCGGCGGTTTTCAGCGGGCTGGGGTTCCAGGCCTGGGAACTGGTCGGCACCCACAGCTGTAGCGTTAAGTTTTCCAGCCCCAGCGCTTTCAACTGCTCGCGGGATTTAGCCGGATTGTATTCTGTAATTTTAGCCTCGTTGTCATAGGCCCACGAGGCGCGCGGCAAAATAGAGGCGGCGGTTTCCGCTGTACCGTAGTAGATCGACTGCATCAGCCGCTGGTTGTTGATCGACAACGCCAGCGCATGGCGTACGGCGGGATTATTCAGCGGCGGCTTATCGGTATTAAAGGCCAGGTAGGCGATGTTCATACCGGGGCGCAGCGTCAAACGCAGGCGCGGATCGTCGCGCAGAATCGTGAGCTGACTGGCGGCAGGCCAGGCCAGCACATCGCATTCGCCGGTGAGCAATTTCGATAAACGGCCTGTGCCGCCGGAGCCCAAGTCAACCACCACCTGCGGCATCAGCGGTTTACCACGCCAGAATCCCTCATGACGTTGCAGACGAATATATTGTCCGGCGCGATATTCCGAGAGCTGGAACGGGCCGGTGCCGACCGGCTGGCGGTCAATCAGTTCCGGGTGATCCTGCTTTGTCAGCTGCGCCGCATATTCCGCTGACATGACCGACGCATAGTGTGTCGCCAGATGCCATAAGAAGGAGGCGTCTGGTTGGGTCAGGCGAAATTCGACGATATTGTTGTCCAGCTTACGCACGCTCTGGACGTTATCGGCAAACTGCAAACTGTCGAAATAGGGAAAGCTGCCGCCGTTAACGTTATGCCAGGGATGTTTGCGATCAAAAATGCGCTCGAAGGTAAACACCACGTCATCCGCGTTCAGCTTGCGGGTAGGGGTGAACCAGGCGGTCTTCTGGAAAGCGACGTTGCGACGCAGGTGGAAACGGTAGGTCGCGCCGTTGTCCAGCACTTCCCAGCTTTCTGCCAGTTCCGGCACCAGACGATAAGTATAAGGGTCCACATCCAGCAGTCTGTCATACAGCTGGGCGGCAAGCGTATCAACGATCAGGCCGCTGCTCGCTTTTTGTGGATTGAAGGTGTTGACCTGCCCACTGACGCAATAGACAAAGCCGCTGTCGCGAATATCAGCGTGCGTAGTCGGTTCAGGCGCAGCCGCAGCCTGACCACTCAGGAGTCCAGCCATCACGATCAGAGACGATAAAACCAGGCGCATAATTTTTAAGGTTTTTAGATTCGATCTGCAAAGTGTATCGCACTTCGGCCCGCCAGGTAAAAATGACTGCGGACAACTGGCGTAAATGTACACAATTGCAATGAAGGAATCGTCATACTGGTTGAATAAACACCAAAGGAAATGCCCGTTCAGTTAAGTTACGGGCTTTGATACATGATTACTTCAGGCTTACGTTTCGCAATATTTTCTGGCCTGCGACAGATTGTACTTTCCAGGTACCGTTTTCTTTCACCATGCAGTCTATTACGGTGTGTTTCTGTTCAGCGCCGAAAGAGACATAAACCTGTGTACATACGGGATCTAAGTCTGATGAGACGATCTCTATTTGCTGCCAGTCATCGTCAAAATCCTGGGCTTTGATGAACATATCAGAATCGGGTACATCTTCGGAGTCTGGGTCTGCTGTATTTGAGGTCTTTAACGCAGCAATGGTGTTTGCTGTAACGTAGGGCTGGAGTCCCTCATAATCAGCCAGTGGATTTTTCTCCTGTATTAACTGGGATATGTACCAGCGATTAAATGTTAAAGCTGTAGCTTCGGGTCCGCCGGGAGACAACGCCGCAAAAGCAGAAGAGCTGATTAACAAGCCAGCCAGGCTCGCACCCATCATAGCGTGTCTGCGTGCGTATTCTACGGCTGCGTGTTTATCCCAATTCATGGCATTTCCCTTGTATGCAAAATCGTTGGGCATAACATTACGCTGGAAATTCAATCACCTTTGTAATTATTTTTATTATGTTATTAACCAATATCGAAATTAATTATAAAGAAAACCTAATTAATTCACTTAACATATTACCCCCACAGAATGAGAACAACTGTCCCGGGCATGAGCGCTAAATCTGATGTTTTTTGAGCAATGCGCGCAACTGGTGGTAGGTCAGACCCAGCAATTCTGCTGCCCGTTTTTGATTAAATTTCGCCTGTTGCAGGCTGATTTGCAGAAAGTCTTTCTCCTGCTGTTGCTGAAATTCGCGTAAATCCAGCGGCAATGATGGCGCAGAAACGGGCGTTTCCGGCGGCGTCGGTTCGGGAATGTCACGCTTAAACGGGTCGATGATAATTTCATCTAACGGATAATCGCTGCTGCCATGCCGATAAACCGAACGCTCAACCACGTTTTTCAGCTCACGAATATTTCCCGGCCAGCGGTACTGAAGCAGGGTTTCTCTCGCCCGCGCGGTAAAACCCGGGAAGAGAGGCAGATGAATCTCACGGCACATCTGAATGGCAAAGTGTTCGGCCATTAACATGATGTCGCTTTGACGCTGGCGTAAAGGGGGAAGCTGCACGACGTCGAAAGCGAGCCGGTCCAGCAGATCGGCGCGAAATGTCCCTTCGCTCACCATTTGCGGCAAATCGGCATTTGTCGCGCAGACCAGACGCACATTAACCTGCAACGGCTGGCTGCCGCCGACGCGCTCCAGTTCGCCGTATTCGATCACCCGCAGCAGTTTTTCCTGAACCAGCATGGGAGCGGTCGCCAGCTCATCCAAAAAGAGCGTACCGCCATCGGCGCGTTCAAAGCGCCCGGGATGACGTTTTTGCGCGCCGGTAAATGCGCCTGCTTCATGACCAAATAACTCGGAGTCGAGCAGGTTTTCATTGAGCGCGGCGCAGTTAAGGGAGATGAACGGCCCTTGCCAGCGCGTTGAGAGAAAATGCAGCCGGTTGGCGATCAGCTCTTTCCCTGTTCCGCGTTCGCCAATGATAAGCACGGGTTTATCCAGCGGCGCCAGATGGGAAACCTGCTCCAGCACTTCAAGAAAGCTGTTGGCTTCGCCGAGAAGGTTATCTTTGTATTCTGCCATGATGAGATTCACCACTTGTTAGTGTTATTCACCACTTTAGCCTATTTCTCTCGTGAGGTAAAATCGTACATTGTTTTAATAATCAATATATTAAAAAGTTGGCACGCAGATTGTATTAACCCTGTAGCAGGGCATAGCCCGATATCAGAACATACCGTGTGAGGATTGAATTATGGGTATTTTTTCTCGTTTTGCCGACATCGTGAACGCCAACATTAATGCGCTGCTGGAAAAAGCGGAAGATCCGCAAAAGCTGGTGCGCCTGATGATTCAGGAAATGGAAGATACGCTGGTGGAAGTCCGTTCTAATTCCGCGCGCGCGCTGGCAGAAAAGAAACAGTTATCCCGTCGCATTGAGCAGGCCGCCGCGCAGCAGGCGGAGTGGCAGGAGAAAGCCGAGCTGGCGCTGCGTAAAGACAAAGAGGATCTGGCGCGCGCCGCGCTGATTGAGAAACAAAAACTGACGGATTTGATCGCCACCCTCGATCAGGAAGCGACACTGGTTGACGACACGCTGGTGCGGATGAAGAAAGAGATTGGCGAGCTGGAAAATAAACTCAGTGAAACCCGTTCCCGTCAGCAGGCATTGACGTTGCGCCACCAGGCGGCAAGCTCTTCCCGTGATGTTCGTCGTCAACTGGACAGCGGCAAACTGGATGAGGCTATGGCGCGTTTTGAATCGTTTGAACGCCGTATCGATCAGATGGAGGCGGAAGCGGAAAGCCAAAACTTTGGCAAGCAGAGAACCCTGGATCAGCAGTTTGCCGATCTGAAAGCAGATGATGAAATCAGCGAACAACTGGCGCAATTGAAAGCCAAAATGAAGCAAGATAACCAATAATAATACCTGGCGGCGCCCGAACGCGCCGCCGCTCATCACCTGTAAGGAGCACTCATGAGCGCGTTATTTCTGGCCATACCGTTAACCATTTTCGTGCTGTTCGTGTTACCGATTTGGTTATGGCTGCATTACAGCAACCGTTCCGGTCGGGGTGAACTGTCGCAAAGCGAACAGCAACGTTTAATGCAGCTAACCGACGAAGCGCAACGCATGCGCGAGCGTATTCAGGCGCTGGAAGCCATTCTTGACGCCGAACATCCGAACTGGAGGGATCGCTAATGGGAGGAATTAACCTGAACAAGAAATTATGGCGTATGCCGCAGCAGGGGATGGTGCGAGGGGTGTGTGCCGGTATCGCGCAGTACCTTGATGTACCGGTGAAACTGGTGCGTATCCTGGTGGTGTTGTCGATCTTCTTTGGTCTGGCATTTTTCACCCTGGTGGCTTACATCATTCTCTCTTTTGTACTGGACCCGATGCCGGACAGCATGGCAACGGGCGAGCAACAGTCTTCCAGCGGTGAACTGTTAGATGCGGTGGATCATGAACTGGCCGCAGGCGAAAAACGTTTACGCGAAATGGAGCGCTATGTGACCTCTGATACCTTCACGTTACGCAGCCGCTTCCGTCAATTGTAAGAGGGTAGAGATGAATACTCGCTGGCAACGCGCCGGGCAAAAGGTGAAGCCGGGCTTTAAACTTGCAGGGAAGCTGGTTCTCCTGACTGCGTTACGCTACGGTCCCGCAGGCGTAGCGGGGTGGGCGGTGAAATCCGTGGCCCGGCGCCCGCTGAAGATGTTGCTGGCGTTGGCGCTTGAGCCTTTACTGAGCCGGGCAGCGGCTAAATTATCCCGGCGCTATGGGCGATAAGAGGATGCGGGAAATATTTTCTTAAGGCCATGTGTACAGGATGGTGAAATCCTGATCATCAGTAAGAACGATAACAGGTGTACTTTTCTGCTTGTGGCGGCGTAAACGGCGTCGCCATAAATACCTCGGAGAGTTGATAATTAATAATCAGCCCCTATCTTTATTTCCTGCTCGTTATACTTTTTATGGACTCTTCAGGCACAACAGGATGGCGATGAAGCGACTCAAAAACGAACTTAACTCGCTGGTTAATCGCGGTGTAGACAGGCATTTACGTCTGGCCGTTACCGGACTTAGCCGCAGTGGAAAAACCGCGTTTATCACTGCGATGGTTAACCAACTGCTCAACATCCATGCCGGATCGCGACTGCCGCTGCTAAGCGCGGTGCGTGAGGAGCGTTTGCTGGGCGTGAAACGCGTTCCACAACGTGATTTTGGTATTCCACGTTTTACCTACGATGAAGGGCTGGCCCAGCTTTATGGCCAGCCGCCTGCCTGGCCGACGCCAACGCGCGGCGTGAGCGAAATCCGCCTCGCGTTACGCTATAAATCCAATGATTCTTTGCTGCGTCATTTTAAAGACACCTCGACGTTATACCTGGAGATTGTCGATTATCCCGGCGAATGGCTGCTCGACTTGCCGATGCTGGCGCAGGATTACCTGAGCTGGTCCCGGCAAATGACCGGCTTACTGCAAGGGCAGCGGGGCGAATGGTCGGCCAAATGGCGTCAGCTATGCCAAGGGCTGGACCCGCTGGCGCCTGCTGATGAAAACCGCCTGGCGGAGATCGCTGCGGCCTGGACGGCGTATCTGCACCAATGTAAACAGCAGGGGCTGCACTTTATTCAGCCTGGCCGCTTTGTGCTGCCGGGCGATATGGCGGGCGCGCCTGCGTTGCAGTTTTTCCCGTGGCCGGATGTGGATGCGCATGGCGAATCGATACTGGCGCAGGCGGATAAATACACCAACGCCGGAATGTTGCGTGAACGCTTTAATTACTACTGTGAAAAAGTGGTGAAAGGGTTCTATAAAAACCATTTCCTGCGGTTTGATCGCCAGATTGTACTGGTGGATTGCCTGCAACCGTTGAACAGCGGGCCGCAGGCGTTCAACGATATGCGTCTGGCGCTGACGCAATTGATGCAGAGTTTCCACTATGGTCAGCGAACGCTATTTCGCCGACTCTTTTCCCCGGTGATTGATAAACTGCTGTTTGCGGCGACCAAGGCAGACCATGTGACTGTCGATCAACATGCCAATATGGTCTCTTTGCTCCAGCAACTGATTCAGGATGCCTGGCAAAACGCGGCGTTTGAAGGCATCAGCATGGATTGTCTGGGACTGGCGTCCGTACAGGCGACGACCAGTGGATTGATCGACGTAAATGGTGAAAAGATCCCGGCTTTACGCGGTAACCGTTTAAGCGACGGAACACCGTTAACGGTGTATCCCGGCGAAGTGCCCGCACGCCTGCCGGGACAAGCGTTCTGGGACAGTCAGGGTTTCCAGTTTGAAGCGTTTCGCCCGCAGGTGATGGATGTGGATAAACCATTGCCGCACATTCGTCTGGATGCCGCGCTGGAATTTTTAATAGGAGACAAATTGCGATGAGCGAACCGTTAAAACCGCGTATCGACTTCGCAGGTCCACTGGAGGTGGAGCAAAACCAGACGCTTAAAACGCAACAGACCTTCAGCGAGACGCAGGCGCAGACCTTTGCCCCCGCGCAGGTGGATGAACCTCTGGAAGACGAGGGACAAGCGGAAGCGGTCATTGATGCCGCGCTGCGCCCGAAACGCAGTTTGTGGCGCAAGATGGTGATGGGGGGACTGGCGTTGTTTGGCGTCAGCGTTGTGGGCCAGGGCGTGCAATGGACCATGAACGCATGGCAAACCCAGGACTGGGTGGCGCTGGGCGGTTGTGCCGCCGGGGCGTTGATCATTGGCGCAGGCGTTGGCTCGGTCGCGACAGAATGGCGTCGGTTATGGCGATTACGCCAGCGGGCGCATGAACGGGATGAAGCGCGCGACCTGTTGCACAGCCACGGTACGGGAAAGGGCCGTGCGTTTTGCGAAAAGCTGGCGCAGCAGGCCGGTATCGATCAGTCTCACCCGGCGTTGCAGCGCTGGTATGCTTCGATTCACGAAACGCAAAATGATCGGGAAGTGGTCAGCTTATACGCTCAACTGGTGCAACCGGTGCTGGATGCCCAGGCGCGACGTGAAATCAGCCGTTCGGCCGCCGAATCCACGTTAATGATCGCCGTCAGCCCGCTGGCGTTGGTGGATATGGCATTTATCGCCTGGCGAAATTTGCGGCTGATCAATCGCATTGCGACGCTGTATGGCATTGAACTGGGGTATTACAGCCGTCTGCGCCTGTTTCGTCTGGTGTTGCTCAATATTGCGTTTGCGGGCGCCAGCGAGCTGGTGCGTGAAGTCGGGATGGACTGGATGTCGCAGGATCTGGCGGCGCGTTTGTCTGCCCGTGCGGCGCAGGGTATTGGCGCCGGGCTGTTAACCGCTCGTCTGGGCATTAAAGCGATGGAGCTGTGTCGTCCCTTACCGTGGATCGACGATGATAAGCCGCGTCTGGGGGATTTTCGTCGCCAGCTTATCGTTCAGGTCAAAGAGACCTTGCAGAAAAGCAAAACCCCGCGCGAAAATTGATCGCTGGAAGGGCGCTGACCGTATAACTTTACGGCCCGGCGCCCAATTTTCCGTCATGCTGTCAATAATTGTTGACAGAATCCTTCCTGCTAATCGAATACTGGCTTATCATCTATCTAATAGCTCATTGTTTTAGGTGAAAGTTCCCATGCGTCTGGAAGTCTTTTGTGAAGACCGTCTTGGTCTGACCCGCGAGTTACTCGATTTGCTGGTGCTTCGTAGCATTGATTTACGCGGTATTGAGATTGACCCCATCGGGCGAATTTACCTTAATTTTGCTGAACTGGAGTTCACCAACTTCAGCAGCCTGATGGCGGAGATCCGCCGCATTTCCGGCGTGACCGATGTCCGTACGGTGCCGTGGATGCCGTCTGAACGCGAGCATCTGGCGCTGAGCGCACTGCTCGAAGCGTTGCCGGAACCCGTCCTCTCTCTGGATATGAAAAGTAAAATAGAGATGGCGAACCCCGCGAGCTGTCAGCTTTTTGCACAAAATCAGGAGCGTATGCGCAATCACACTGCCGCGCAGTTGATCAACGGCTTCAACTTCCAGCGTTGGCTGGAGAGCAACCCGCAGGTCTCTCACAACGAGCATGTGGTGATCAATGGGCAGAACTTCCTGATGGAGATTACCCCGGTTCATTTGCAAGGGGAAAATGACGAGTACATGCTCACGGGCGCTGTCGTTATGTTACGTTCTACCATCCGAATGGGGCGTCAGTTGCAGAATTTGACGACCCAGGATTTGAGCGCGTTTAGCCAGATTATCGCCGTCAGCGCGAAAATGAAGCATGTCGTAGAGCAGGCTCGCAAGCTGGCTACGCTGAGCGCGCCACTGCTGATTACCGGCGATACCGGAACCGGTAAAGATCTCTTCGCCCATGCCTGTCACCTGGCAAGCCCGCGTGCGGCAAAACCGTATCTGGCATTGAACTGCGCCTCCATTCCTGAAGATGCAGTTGAAAGCGAACTGTTTGGTCATGCGCCGGAAGGTAAAAAAGGCTTCTTTGAACAGGCTAACGGGGGTTCGGTGCTGCTGGATGAGATTGGTGAGATGTCGCCACGCATGCAGACCAAATTGCTGCGTTTTCTTAACGACGGCACTTTCCGTCGCGTTGGCGAGGATCATGAGGTTCACGTTGATGTCCGGGTGATCTGCGCCACGCAGAAGAATCTGGTGGAACTGGTGCAAAAAGGGCTGTTCCGCGAGGATCTCTACTACCGTCTGAATGTGCTGACGCTCAATCTGCCGCCGCTGCGTGATTGCCCGCAGGATATCATGCCGCTCACTGAACTTTTCGTGGCGCGTTTTGCCGATGAGCAGGGTGTGCCGCGTCCAAAACTCTCTGCCGATCTCAGCACCGTATTAACCCGTTATGGCTGGCCGGGCAACGTGCGCCAGCTTAAAAACGCCATCTACCGGGCGCTGACGCAGCTTGAAGGGTACGAATTACGTCCGCAGGATATCTTGCTGCCGGATTACGACGCCACGACCGTTGCCGTTGGTGAAGATGCGATGGAAGGCTCGCTGGATGATATCACCAGTCGTTTTGAACGTTCCGTGTTGACGCAGCTTTATCGCAATTATCCGAGCACGCGTAAACTGGCGAAACGCCTGGGCGTCTCACATACCGCGATTGCCAATAAGTTACGTGAATACGGTTTGAATCAGAAGAAAAGCGAAGAGTAGAAACGACACAAGAATTAGAAGCCCGATGAGCGTTGCGCCATCGGGCTTTTTTACCGTCTTACGCTTTCAGCACGTCCAGCGCAGCAGCATAGTCAGGTTCGTTGGTGATTTCGTTCACCAGTTGGCTGAAAATGACGTTGTCGTTTTCATCAATGACCACCACGGCACGCGCTGCCAGACCTTTCAGCGGGCCTTCAGTGATTTCAACGCCGTAGTCTTTCAGGAAGTCAGGATTACGCAGAGTGGAAAGGGTAATGACGTTGCTCAGACCTTCCGCGCCGCAGAAACGAGACTGGGCGAACGGCAGATCCGCAGAAACGCACAGTACGACGGTGTTGTCGATTTCTGTCGCCAGTTGGTTAAACTTACGTACCGATGCCGCACAAACGCCGGTATCAATACTTGGGAAAATATTCAGCACCTTGCGCTTGCCTGCAAACTGAGCCAGTGTGACGTCAGACAGATCTTTTGCCACGAGGGTAAAAGCCTGTGCTTTGCTACCAGCTTGAGGAATGGTGTTGGCGACGGCGACTGGATTGCCCTGGAAATGAACGGTTTGTGACATGGTTATCTTCCTGTTTACATATAGTTAACGTCGTGGTTAGTTTATGCCATCAGCAGTTAACACGGCAAACGCTATTTGTGTTTAATCCACCGCCACGCATCTGCAACGTGAAAAACGGCGAGAAAAGGAGAACCAATGAGATCTGTTAAGGTGTATGAGGAGGCCTGGCCGCTGCACACGCCCTTTGTGATTGCCCGGGGAAGTCGTACCGAAGCGCATGTTGTGGTCGTGGAGCTGGAGGAAGAGGGCGTAAAAGGCGTAGGGGAATGTACGCCTTATCCACGTTATGGCGAAAGCGATGCCTCGGTGCTGGCGCAGATCATGAGTATCGCGCCGCAACTGGAACAGGGGCTGACCCGCGAAGCACTACAAAAATTGCTGCCTGCCGGCGCGGCCAGAAATGCGGTCGATTGCGCGCTGTGGGATCTGAGCGCTCGCCAGCAGCAGCAAACGCTGGCGGAGTTTGTGGCCGTTGAATTGCCCGCTACGCTGACAACAGCACAGACTGTCGTGATCGGTACGCCTGAACAGATGGCGGCCAGCGCGGCGGCACTGTGGGAAAAAGGGGCGAAACTGCTCAAAATTAAGCTGGACGATCGCCTGATCAGCGAACGAATGGTCGCGATTCGCTCAGTCGTGCCTGATGCGACGCTAATCGTGGATGCAAACGAGTCCTGGCGTACAGAGGGGCTGGCGGCGCGATGCCAGCTGCTGGCGGATTTAGGCGTCGCGATGCTGGAACAACCGTTACCTGCGCAGGATGACGCCGCGCTGGAAAATTTTGTTCATCCGCTCCCTATCTGCGCGGATGAAAGTTGCCATACCCGCAGTAGCCTGAAGGCGTTACAAGGGCGCTACGATATGGTCAATATCAAACTGGATAAAACCGGTGGTCTGACGGAAGCGCTGGCGCTGGCCGCCGAAGCCAGAGAACAGGGTTTTGGGCTGATGCTGGGATGCATGCTGTGTACCTCCAGGGCCATTAGCGCAGCGTTGCCGCTGGCCCCACAGGTGCGTTTTGCTGACCTCGATGGCCCCACCTGGCTGGCGGTGGATGTCGAGCCCGCTTTACGGTTTACGACCGGGCAACTTCATCTTTAGGGTGCCAGCGCAGCAGAGTAGACATCGCCATCAGATACTTTTCGCTGGCTTCATCGGACGAGATCGGCGGGAACTCTGCGGTAATACAGTGCAGATTGAGGTCGGCGCACCAGCTTCCAAACGAACCGGGCGTTTCGTAACCTACGCTGGAGACCAGCGGCAGCGCAAATGCCCGGGCCAGCCATTCGCCTAACTCGCTATGTCTGGGATCTTCAATACAGGCGAGAGGATCGTGAAAGGAGACCACCCAGGCAGGATGCACCCGGTGTATCAGTTGACACAGCGCCTGGGTTTCGGGTTCAGATCCCGGATGTTCGCCGGTAAGCAGCACCACATCGCGCTCCTCGGCGCTGCTGTTCCAGCGATAAACCGTCTCACCCGCTTTCCAGTTCGCCGCCGGAAAATTACGGTTCAAATCGACGCCATTGGCATTGGCGCGCAGACCAAGCTGGCAACCGTCCGGGTTCACCGCCAGCACCACATGATGACGGCGGAGTGAAGGATTCAGCGTACGCAGCGCACACGAGAGCGTCACCACTGACGCGTTCTCATCGCCGTGCGTTCCGGCCAGAATCAGGCCGCTTTCGCGATCGGCAGCCGGGGCCGGAAACCAGATCAACGGCGCTCCCAGCAATGAACGCCCATAATGTTCGGTTCCTGGCGGAAATGCGCCGCGCTCGGCACGAGGACGGGTAACGGTCATAAGTGTCTCTGAATGCTGTTGTTATTACTCGCAGTGTTGTGCAAATTGTCCAGATAATCAAATCGTTTTCACGCGTTGCGCGCGCTATGCAATATCCTCTATCTGGCTTCCTGGAAGCGGATGCGTATATCGGGTTAATATCAACTTTCTGTAGGAAGACGTTTGCATTTCCTTCATGCGAAACAAATAATTACGCAGTCATCTAACTTCATCATTTAAGGGCATCTTATGAAGCACTCTGTTTCAGTTACCTGTTGTGCGCTGTTGATTAGCAGCGTCTCCCTGACACACGCTGCGGATGTTCCCGGCGGAACGGTACTGGCAGAGAAGCAAGAACTGGTCCGCCATATTAAAGATGAACCGGCGTCGTTAGATCCGGCAAAAGCGGTTGGGCTGCCGGAGATTCAGGTCATTCGCGATTTGTTTGAAGGTCTGGTGAATCAGAATGAGAAAGGGGAAATCATTCCCGGCGTCGCTACGCGCTGGAAGACCAATGATAACCGGATCTGGACGTTTACCCTGCGCAATAACGCAAAGTGGTCGGACGGCACTCCGGTGACCGCGCAGGATTTTGTCTACAGCTGGCAACGTCTGGTTGATCCGAAAACCCTGTCACCGTTTGCCTGGTTTGCCGCCCTTGCTGGCATTAATAACGCCCAGGCGATTATTGATGGTAAAGCGTCGCCGGATACGCTTGGGGTTAGCGCCGTGGACGCCCGCACGCTAAAAATACAGCTGGATAAACCGCTGCCGTGGTTTGTTAACCTGACTGCCAACTTTGCTTTTTACCCGGTACAGAAAGCCAATGTAGAAAGCGGTAAAGACTGGACGAAGCCCGGAAACCTGATCGGCAATGGCGCCTATGTGTTGAATGATCGCGTGGTCAACGAAAAACTGGTGGTGGTACCCAATACCCACTACTGGGACAATGCGAAGACGGTGCTGCAAAAAGTGACTTTCCTGCCGATTAATCAGGAGTCGTCAGCGACTAAACGTTATCTGGCTGGCGATATTGATATCACCGAATCTTTCCCGAAAAATCTGTATCAGAAGTTGCTGAAGGATATACCGGGGCAGGTTTACACACCGCCGCAGTTGGGCACCTATTATTATGCGTTTAACACCCAAAAAGGCCCGACGGCGGATTCCCGCGTTCGTCTGGCGCTGAGCATGACGATTGATCGCCGCATCATGGCGGAAAAAGTGTTAGGAACCGGGGAGAAACCGGCCTGGCGTTTCACCCCGGACGTGACGGCAGGCTTCACTCCCGATCCTTCGCCATTTGAACAAATGAGCCAGGAAGAACTCAATGCTCAGGCAAAAACGTTATTGCTTGCGGCTGGCTATGGCCCGCAGAAACCGCTCAAATTGACGCTGTTATATAACACATCTGAAAATCATCAGAAAATCGCGATTGCGGTCGCCTCGATGTGGAAAAAGAATCTGGGCGTAGAGGTGAAGCTGCAAAACCAGGAATGGAAAACCTATATCGACAGCCGCAACACCGGTAATTTTGATGTTATCCGCGCCTCCTGGGTGGGGGACTACAATGAACCGTCTACTTTCCTGTCATTGTTAACCTCGACCCATACGGGCAATATCTCGCGCTTCAATAACCCGGCCTACGATAAAATCATGACGCAGGCGACAGTAGAAAATACGACGAAGGCGCGCAATGCGGACTATAACGCGGCAGAGAAAATCCTGATGGAACAGGCGCCGATTGCGCCGATTTACCAGTATACCAACGGACGTTTGATCAAACCGTGGCTGAAAGGTTATCCCATTAATAACCCGGAAGACGTGGCGTATAGCCGGACAATGTATATTGTGAAGCACGACAAATAATATGCGGCAGTGAGCGAAAAGACGCGGAATACCGCGTCTTTTTTAATTTGCGGATTGCGGTGACGCGGCGTTATCCAGATAAAGCGTCTGGCTTGGAAACGCAAAATCTGCGCCGTTCGCCTGAACAATGTCGATAATCTTCAGATAAACATCCTGCTGAACCGCAAGCCAGGCTTCCCATTCGGTGGTTTTGCTAAAGCAATAGACCATGATATTCAGCGATGATTCGCCGAATTCATTGAAATAGACCAGCAGCGTCTGGCGCTGATCGATATCAGGGTGGTTTTGCAGCATCGTTCTGACCGCATCAACAATAACGCCTGTTTTACTGGCATCCTGATAACGTAACCCGATCACCGTTTTAATGCGTCGGTTGGTCATCCTGCCGGGATTCTCCACGCTAATGGCGGAGAAAATCGAATTCGGCACATATAAAGGGCGGTGGTCGAAGGTGTTAATTTTGGTCATTCGCCAGCCGATTTCAGTCACGGTGCCTTCAATATTTCTGTCCGGGGAACGGACCCAGTCGCCAATGCTAAAGGGGCGATCAAAATAGAGCATAATCCCTGAGAAAAAGTTGCTCAGAATGTCCTTACCCGCCATCCCAACAGCGATGCCGCCAATGCCGCCAAAAGTCAGCAACCCGGACAGACTCATGCCAAAGTGTTCTCCATAGAGTAAAACGATGGCGATAATAATAGTGATCTTAATAATGCGAGACAGGATCTTCGCACTGGTGACGTCTCTGCCTTTACCGATCTGTGATTTTTCAAAGCGGTTGATGAGTAAAAACAGTTTTATTGTCAGAATCAGCGCAATCAGAGATGTGCAGATAAAATCGACGGCATTTGGAGAGATGAATTTCAGATCGTAGTTTTCAATAACATTATTGGCGATACTGCCCAGCGTGCCGATGATAAGGGCATAAACGAAGAACTGTACGGCATGAAATATAAATCCTTTTCTTCTTTTCTCGCCACGACGAAACACAATACTCATCAGAAGTAAGGCGGCGCCACTGCCAAAAATTATTGCCAGATTAAACGCGTTTTTGAAAAAAAATTCTGCAATCATTTTGGTCTGTCACTACCCCGTATGGTTGATATAACGCTAAAAGATTCTGAGGTGCAGATATTTTATCCGCTTCGAATGCGCTGGTCATTGATCAAAAAGAATAAGACGTAGCGCATTTTCAGACAGGGACGCGCGATGTGAATATTATGTCACGACTTGTGTGGCAGACAACGAGGGATTGTCATGGTATTGTTACGCGCAAGTAACAGAGCTTTCATCTGCAAAAGGACGATACCATGATCATGACAAAGCTGAAGACAGCAAAGGGGAAGAAATTTCTGTTGGGCCTGCTGGCGGTGTTTATTATTGCGGCATCAGTGGTTACGCGGGCGACTATCGGCGGCGTGATCGAACAGTATGATATTCCGTTGTCCGAGTGGACAACCTCGATGTATTTCATCCAGTCATCAATGATTTGCGTCTACAGTCTGGTTTTCACCATTCTGCTGGCCATTCCGCTGGGGATCTATTTCCTCGGTGGTGAGGACAAACAGTAACGTGAGTGAGCGGCTTCGCCGGGTAGGCATAAGCGCTACCCGGCACGAAAATAGGCTTAATCGTCTTCTTCGTCGTCCAGTTCGACCGGTGTCTGATACTGATCGGGTTTAATGACAAGCAGATCGCAGCGCAAATGGTCGATAACCTGTTCCGCCGTATTGCCCAGGAAGGCCGCAGATATCCCGGTACGACCAACCGTACCCAGTACAACGATACCCGCCTGTAGGTGCTCGGCTAAATCCGGGATAACCTCTTCAGGCAACCCTTTTTCAACATGCGTCACTTTCTCATCAATGCTGAATTTCTGACGTAGCGCCTTCATCGCCAGCAAATGCTGACCGCGAATCGCGTCGTTGTAAACGCTCGGATCAAATTCAGGCAGTTCGATTGCGATATTGATGGGTGTCACGGGGTAGGCGCCAACCAGATGGACTTCGGTGTGGTTCACCTGTTCTGCGAGTTGCAGCGTTTCTTTGACCAGCTTTTCATTCAGCGCATTGTGATAAGGTTCTTCGCTTGCCAGGTTCACGGCCACCAGCGCTTTACCGCCTTCAGGCCACGGTTGGTCCTTGACCATCCATACCGGGCTTGGGCATTTACGCAACAAATGCCAGTCAGTCGGCGTAAAGATTACCGCTTCCAGGCGGTCATGCTGGTGCGCCATTTTGAGCACCAGATCGTGATCGTCGCTGATCACTTCCTGGATAATGGCTTCAAAGGGACGGTTGTGCCAGACCACTTTTATCTCAACGGGAACACCTGCTTCGATGTAGTATTTCGCTTGTTCGCGTATCCAGGCTGTTCGCTGGCTGATGACGCCCTGACGCATCGCGGTACGCTCATCAGGCGAGAGCAGGGTAGTCATTTCATAAGAAAAATCATAGATCGGCAAAAAGGCTTTAATTTTGCCACCAATCCGTTGATGCAAATAAACAGCGCGTCGTAATGCGGGTTGATCGTCCTGGTTTGGGTCGATGACCACCAGCATATTTTGATACATAGCCATACAGGGTCTCCTTACAACTGTCACCGCAGTTTGTAATTAAAAGAGTAACCCATATATGTTGAATGAAACAGGGGGGAACCTTCTGCCAGATCAATAAATCAGGAAAATTTGCTGTTCTATAGGGCAGTGTATTGAATGTAAACAATTTCTATCAGTAAAATCAGACTTCCGGGGCATACCTGGGGTAAATAGCGGCTTAGTAGAGTCTGTAATTAAATCTGTTTGATTCATGAATGCCGCCATAGCGGCATTCTTATCGTTAGTGGGAACCAAGACGGATCAGTTCAACGGGTTCGAACTGGCCTTCACAGCCTTCCACTTCGACGGTTTTGTTGCGGCGTAACTGGGCTGGAGTTAACCCGTTAGAATGTATGGCAACGATTTTACCCGTTCTGCCCGTCCCATTAATCATAACCCGACTGCCATTAGTAATAGGATTATGGTTACGATCATAAGTGATCATGGTTATTTCTCCTCTTAATATCTGGGTATCAAAAAATTCGCTTAACAATCCGGGCCGCAGTCCAGAAGCGAACGTAATATAAATACACCTTTGCCATAATCTTTTTTTGTTTTTGATCAAGGTCACACTTTTTCTATACCCACCAAACCGCAGTTTTCGGGGGGAGTTAAATCAATAATCATTGTAAATGACAAGGTGTTAGGGTTGCCGCAGTTGCGTCGTATGCAAGAACGCAACTGCGGCCAGCTGGCGATCGTTCGATAGTGCGAATGAATATAGAACGGTTGCCAGCCGCTGCGGATTGTACTTTTCCGGCATGATGAATCAATGTGGTTAATCCGAAAATGGCCTGGCAGGGCGTAAACCATGCCAGTGGTGTCCAACTGGAGTGATGGCTACGTGTTTGAGATTTCTTTGGCTTATTGACGTGGTGTGATTCCCTCTGTCAAACCAATAAATCAGGAAAATTTAATGATTTAACAGAAGGATAACTGACTTACTTGCGGAAAGATTAAGCAACGTTGCGAGTATGACCAGCAAGCACTGCGAGCGCATCGCTGTTTTCGATGGTGATGTATTTACCTTTCACCGCCAGCATACCGCTTTTCTGGAAACGACCCAGCAGACGGCTGATCGTTTCGACCGTTAAGCCAAGGTAGTTACCGATATCGCCACGGGTCATCGTCAGGCGGAATTCACGCGGAGAGAAACCGCGCTGGGCAAAACGACGGGACAGATTGTAGATAAAGGCTGCCAGACGTTCTTCCGCATTTTTCTTCGACAGCAACAGGATCATATCCTGATCGCCTTTGATCTCGCCGCTCATCAGACGCATCATCTGTTGACGTAGGTTAGGCATCTTACCGGAGAGATCGTCCAGAGTCTCAAACGGGATTTCACATACCATTGAGGTTTCCAGCGCCTGGGCAAAGCTCGGGTGGTGCCCGCTGCCAATCGCGTCAAAGCCGACCAGGTCGCCCGCTAAATGAAAACCAGTGATTTGCTCGTCGCCCTGCTCGGTAATGGTGTAGCTTTTAATCGTACCGGAGCGGATAGCATAGAGCGATTTCAGTTCATCACCTGCTTTAAACAGCGTTTGCCCTTTCTGAATAGGCTTTTTACGCTCGATGATATTATCAAGCTGATCAAGCTCATGTTCGTTAAGTGTGAACGGGATGCAAAGCTGGCTGATACTGCAATCCTGGCAATGGATAGCACAACCGCCAGACTGAATGCGCCGTATAATTCGCTTTTCCGGGATCATAGGTCTGCTCAAGCCGTAATTGATATTTGTCAATTTTAACATCTTTTTGGTGAGCACGTAAGCCTGAGCTACTCCCAATAGAGGATAATTCAGGCATAAGCAGGAGAAATATTTATATCCCTTTGAAAATCCATGCTTTATAAGTGGTTACTTTACATCAAAGTGTGACGGGTAAGGCACAAAATGCCTGGTTTCTACAACAGCAGATACCCTTCATGGCGTAATAACCACTCTTTTCTCTGTACGCCGCCAGCATATCCCGTCATTGTCCCGTTGCGTCCGATTACGCGATGGCAGGGTACAACGATACTGACCGGGTTAGATCCGTTAGCGGCGCCTACGGCGCGAGCGGCTCCCGGACGGCCTAATTTTTCGGCAAGTTGACCATAATGCATAACCTGACCGCAGGGGATGGTGCGCAGCGCCTGCCATACTTCCCGCTGAAAAGGCGTTCCCCCGGTGGCGGTCTCCAGCGTATCAATGATGCTGAGATTTCCCTCAAAATACGCGGTGAGCTTATCGCTCAGGCCACCCGGATTTTTGGCGGCGATGCGCTCGTATCCCTCTGAACGATAATGTATGTCCAGTAGCTGTTCCATACGGTCGCTGTGTTGCTCCCATTCGACGGCGCGCAGGCGGAATTGCTCATCGCAAATCACCCATAACGGCCCCAGCGGAGTCGCGATATTGTCTTCAAGTAATCTCAGCATCCGTTATCTCTCATTGCAGGCGGGATAATTCCCGGACTCATCAGCAGCTCAACAAGATACCATGCGACCAATATCCGCAACCATACCCCTAAAAAGATAAGCGGACATAATACGTTTAGCGTCATTGTTTGTTGAAAAAGCGAACAAATAAAGATGCTGAAAAAATGAAGCACGGCAGGAGAATAAAAAACAGGGACTGTCGACATCCGCCAGCCCCTAAAATCTACACAGCAGTGCTTCCTTAACCTTTTCCCGACCTGGTTTTCCCTCAGCGGGTAATAAAGTTATAACGGCTATAAAAGAGATATTCCACTTTCAGGGCATAATTGATTTTACAAAAGCCCCGCTGAAATTGTCGGTTAACGCAGGATAAAACGTGGCTTTACCGGGGATGAAATAGTGAGATGCGCATAGCCAGATAATTGAGCCAGTGTCGTTTATTGGAAATAACTGTAAACCGTTGTCGGTATAATAGCGCGCGGTTATGATAGTGCCTGTCTTAACGCGCTGGAGGAGGAATCATGAACCTTGACGACAAAACGCTGTTTCTTGACGCCATGGAGGATGTCCAACCGTTGAAACGTTGCGCTGATGTACACTGGCAGCCCACACGCAATTCACGGGCGCCGCAGCGTATCGATACGCTCCAGCTCGATAATTTTCTTACCACCGGGTTTCTGGATATTCTTCCTTTGGGCGAACCGCTGGAATTTCGCCGGGAAGGGTTGCAGCAGGGCGTGCTCGACAAACTGCGTTCGGGAAAATACAGCCAGCAGGCGAGTCTCAATTTGCTTCGTCAGCCGGTTGAGGAATGTCGCAAGATGCTGTTTAGTTTCATCTGCCAGGCGCGTCAGGATGGTTTACGCAACGTGCTGATCATTCATGGCAAAGGGCGGGAAGATAACGCGCATGCCAATATTGTGCGCAGCTATGTGGCGCGTTGGCTGACGGAATTTGACGACGTTCAGGCTTACTGTACGGCGCTGCCTCATCATGGCGGCAGTGGAGCGTGTTATGTTGCGTTGCGTAAAACGGCGCAGGCAAAGCAGGAAAACTGGGAGCGTCACGCGAAACGCAGCCGTTAAGGGCGTTCACAGGCTACTTACGAGCAGCCTGTGACGTTTATTACGCCGCCAGCACCCGATTTCTGCCGTCGTTTTTGGCTTTGTACAGGGCATCGTCCACCCGCTTAAATAATTCATCAATACTTTCATTCGATTCGTGCCGTGCGACGCCGATGCTGACGGTAAAACGGGGCAGGCCAGGAATACAGACTTTCGCTACGGCGGCGCGTATTGATTCTGCAAGATTAAGCGCAACCTCCAGCGAGGTTCGCGGCAGCAGCAAGACAAATTCTTCGCCGCCCCAGCGAAAGACCAGGTCGCCTTTACGTGCGCGAGCTTCCAGCGTTCGCGCCAGAGCGCACAGCACTTCATCGCCTTTCAAATGACCGTACAAATCGTTAATGCTTTTGAAGCGATCGGTATCGATGAGCAGCAGACTGTAATCCATTGTCATCGACAGATGGGGCGTATGGTTTTGCTCAGTAAGAAGATAAAATTGCCTGCGGTTCAGTAAGCCGGTCAGCGCATCATGCAGCGCAGCGCGTTCCAGTTCCTGCTCCAGCCGTTTTTGCTCGGTAATGTCATGAATGATGCATAACATGAGTTTATCGCCGTAAATCTCAAGGGGACCCGCATAGGTTTGTACGTGCCGGGTGGTGCCGTCAGAGAGTTTGTGGACGAAGTTTAAGGGCTTATGACCGCCGGGCAGACGGGCAATCTCATGCATAACGGGTAAGATCTGGCGGCCTAATACGTTGATTTCCCATGTATGTTTCTGGCACATCGCTTCATGGCTGTAGCCATAGAAATTGAGTGCGGCCAGATTGGCATCGACGATCAGACCGTCCCGCGAAGGGTCTATCAACAGCATCGGCGCGGAGTTCGTCAGGAAAAAACGGGCGTAAAACCCTTGTTTTTTACGCTGATAGTTTGCCGAACGACTGGCCTTGAGACCTTGCGCCGTAGGTGTCTCTATGCCTTCAAAAATAATAACGTCTCCCTGCGTCGACAGGGTTTTAACCGAGAGGCGGCAGGTTAAGGCGATTTCTTTACCATCACGACAGACCGTCAGAATTTCAACAATATCGTGATGGTGGTGTAAATCAGCAACGTACATGCGCAGTTCATTTTGCGCATAAGTTGAAAATATCCCCTTTCTGAGACGGCTGAAAGTCTGTTCCTGTGTCAGTTCGCGTGCGGCGGTATTAGGGAAGGTGCGAATAAGCAGGTCATTTCTTCCCAAGCTGACTCGCTGATTAAAATTTCGCGGATCTGGGCCGATT